>CAYPKH010000106.1:0-6278 GCA_964411245.1 uncultured Nitrospina sp. | reverse complement strand
CGCCGGTTCCCGTAAGCGGCACCCGGAACTTCCTATCCAACGAGTGAGAATACCGAATGTCTCTGTGGAAACTATTTGGAGCGAACCAGATCAGAGAATACGAGGCCCGCGTAGAACACGAACCGGACCACCCGCAATGGCGGTTCGAGCTGGCGGCGGAATACGAGCGCCGGGGCCAACATGCCCGGGCCGTCGAAGCCTTTCAAAAAACGCTGGAACTGAGCCCTCGGTCGGCGGAAGCGCATTTCAACCTGGGAGTCCTCTACGAAACCCTCGGCGACGGCCGTAAGGCCATCTTCCACATGGTGCAGGCGGGCAACCTGTTCTCCGAGCGTAACGACACCGACAATAAGGACAAGGCCCGCACAAAACTGAGGAAACTTTACAAAAAGTTCGACTCGGTCCCCGGCGCCCCTCTCAACCCGAACGACGATTGAATTCAGCGATCAGGATACTATTATAGACCGCTTTCCTTATTGTATATAAAGCACTGTTTTTACGGTATGTCGATTTTTTGCTTTGAATACAATGAGTTCGGAGCTATAATAAAAATATCTTCATATCAATACACCGGACACCTTTAATTGCATGAAATCCATGAAAAGCCCCGGCAATATTTCGGATGCGTCCCTCAAGGAAATGAAAATCCTTATAGTGGACGACTGCCCTGAGAACATCGCCATTTTAGAGCGAACCCTGGATCAGGAGGGTTTCGTTATGGCGGTGAGCATTTCCGGGGAGGAGGCGCTCGATATTACCCCGAAATTCATGCCTGACCTCATCCTCCTGGACGTTACGATGCCGGGACTTGACGGCTTTGAAACCTGCCGGCGGCTGAAAGCCGATAGCCCCACCAAAAACATCCCAGTCATATTCTTAACGGCGCGAACTTCGAGCGAGGATACGATTAAAGGGTTTGAGTGCGGAGGGGTGGATTATATTCAAAAACCGTATCAGGTGGAAGAAGTTCTGGTCCGCGTCCGCACTCAGTTGAAAATTGTTTCCCTGCTGACGCACTACCAAAAATTTCAGGACATCCTCAATCAAAATGTGAAGGACCTGCAGCGCAGCAACTCCGACTTGGATCAGTTTGCCGCCGTCGCTTCCCACGACCTGCAGGAACCGTTACGGAAAATCAGCTACTTTTCCGATAAACTCGAAAAATTTTTAAACCTGGGTGACGAGAACCCCGGCGCGTCCAAATGGCTTGCGAAAATCCAGGACTCCATCGACAAAATGGAGAGCCTGATCCACAGTTTACTGGAGTTTACCCGAGTGGGACAAGTCCACCCGTTTGAACAGGTCAATCTGGAAGAATTGGTGTCCGAAGTCCTGGCCGACCTCGAACCCCGCATCCGGGAAAATCAGGGAACGGTTCGTGTGGACTCCCTGCCTACGGTCGAGGCCGACCCGGTGCAGATGAGGCAGTTGTTTCAAAACCTGATCAGCAACGGTATTAAATTCCACAGAAAAGATGAACCTCCCTGCATCCACATCAAGTCCAGCGGTTGCAATCAAAGCAACATGTGGCAAATTACCGTGCAGGACAATGGCATCGGTTTCAACGAAAAATACCTGTCCAAAATCTTCAAGCCGTTCCAGCGTTTGTGTGGCAAAGACGAGTTTGAAGGCAACGGCATGGGAACCGCAATCTGCCACAAAATAATTGAAAATCACCACGGCGCGATCACCGCCCGAAGCGTTCCCAACCAGGGTTCCACATTCATTGTCAGCCTCCCGGAACGCCAGCTGAAAACCCATTAACCTTCCCGGACCCCTCCCCCGACCTGCCCGTAATCCGGGAGTTTTCAAGCCATTTAGCCTCAATGCATTTCAATTGCCTCCTCATAAAACTATGTTACCCTTGAAATATAAGCCCGATAACACCTAACCTTATGGCCCCTTGGCCTATCTAAGACCCGATTTATGAAAGTTTGCCTGATAGAACCTTCCAAATTTGTATCGCTGACCAATTTCGTGTCCACCATCAGCATGCCGCCGATCGGCCTGGCGTATATCGCCGCCGCCCTGCGCGAAGCGGGACACGAGGTCACCGTAGTGGACGGACCCGGCTCGGCTCCCCGCAACTTTTTTTTCTTTAAAGGCGTCCGGGTGCGCGGCCTGAACCGGGAAGATCTGCTGCAACGCATTCCGCAGGATTCCGAAGTCATCGCGCTGGGATGCATGTTCACATCGAACTGGGTGTATGTGCGGGAGCTGGTGAAGGATATTCGCGACCGGTTCCCGCAGGCAAAGTTGATCATGGGCGGAGAACACGTCACCGGATTCCCCGAATTGTCTCTCCAACAGGCGCCCCTGGATGCCGTCATCCTGGGCGAAGGCGAGGAAATCGTCGTGCGCCTGCTCGCGCATCTGGAACAGGATTTATCCCTGTCTGAGTTGGCGGGCGTGGCCTTTCGCACCGCCGAGGGTAACATCCAGGTCAACCCCCGGCACCGGCGCATCAAGGATATCGATTCCATTGGCTGGCCGGCGTGGGATTTGTTCGACATCCAACAATACAACGAAGTCAACCAGCCGCACGGCGCCTCGCAGGGACGGTTCATACCGATGCTGGCGACGCGCGGATGCCCGTTCCAGTGCACCTTCTGCACCAGTCCCAACATGTGGACCACGGAATGGATCGCCCGCGACTACAAAAACGTGGTCGATGAAATGCAGCACTACCAGAAACTCTACAGAACCACCGATTTTCAATTCGAGGACCTGACGGCCATCGTTCGCAAGGACTGGATCAGCAACTTCTGCGACGAGATCGTCGCACGCGGCATGAAAATCACCTTTCAAATGCCGTCGGGCACGCGCAGTGAGTCGATCGATGCCGAAGTCGCGCAGAAACTGAAAGCGGCGGGATGCCACGAATTCGCTTTCGCTCCGGAGTCGGGCGATCCGCGCATCCTGGAGGCCATTAAAAAGAAAGTGAGCCTGCCCGCCATGTACCAGTCCGCGGACCACGCCATGCGGGCGGGAATCAACGTCGGCTGTTTTTTTATCATCGGTTTCCCGGAGGACACCTACCGGAGCGTCCTGAAAACCTACGGCGCCATGATCAAGTGCGCGTTGAAAGGCTTCACCAATGTCAACCTCAACGCTTACTCGCCGCAACCCAACACCGAATCGTTCCGGGAACTGCAGGCCAGCGGCGTCATCACCGAACTGGACGACAAGTACCTGATGAGTCTGTTCACCTTTCAGGATTTCGGCGCGAAAAAAACCTCCTACAACCCGAAATTCGGCGACCGCGAACTGTCGTTTCTGGTGATCTTCGGCCAGGGACTGTTCTACGTTTTTTATTTTCTGAGAAAGCCGCGGAGAATTTTCGAGTTGATGGTCGATCTGTTTTCCGATTCGGCCCGCAACAAGAGCAACAAGATGGCCAAGTCCGCCCTCAAGGATGCGTTTACGGTGGTTAAATCCCGCGTGAAAAACGTGTTCCGCGCGGCCTGATTCCCTGCGGGGAAACGGACCTTATGAATTTACCCGGACTGCTGAAGGAAAACGAACAGGCCCGGTGCCGCTATTGGGACCACCGGGATTATTTCCTGGACCTGCGGCTCAAATGGCGGGCCCAGATGGCGCGCCACATGTTCCATCTGCTTCCCGGCGAAAGCATTCTCGACCTGGGTTGCGGCATGGGTCAATGGACCCGGGCGCTCTCCGCCGTCAACCAGCACCGCAATCCCATCTGCGCCGCCACCTTCGATTCCGAATGCTACGTGCGGCTCCAACAGCAGGACCTGCCGGAAAACATAGAACCGGTTCTGGTGACCTCTCTGCCTGAAGACCTCAAAGGCCGGCAGTTCGATTACGTGGTGGGCTGGCACATGCTCCCCGTAGAAAACTACGGTCAGTTTCTGCTGGCGGTCAAACAGCTGTTGAAACCGGGCGGCCAGTTTCTGCTGTTCGAACCCAATACCTGGAACCCGTATTACGTGCTTCGGAAAACCCTGGCGCGCCTGTTTCTCTTTTTCAGCAAATTCAAACGCCGCCCCGCCTTCAACCGGATTGAAATGATGTCCATTCTTTCGGAGGTCGGGTTTACGGAAATTAGAATATTGCCGTACGATTTTCTGTTTCCACCGGTGCCGAAATTCATGCTGTGGCCCATGCAGAACCTCAGCCTGATTTTTGAAAACATGCCGTATGTCCGAAACTTTGCCGGCGAGCTGTACCTGTGGGGCAGGAACCCCGCACCCGACGGATGGCAAAAGCCGATGGTCAACCTGGCCTGCCACGACAGTTTGAAGGGACGCGTCTCGGTGGTGGTCCCCTGTCACAACGAGGAGGCCAATATCGTCCCACTGGTCCACAGCCTGCGTGGGTATTACGACGATTACCTGCATGAAATCGTGCTGGTGGATGACAACAGCCGCGACCGGACGGCGGCCGTGGCCGAACAGCTGGGCAAAGAGGATCCCCGCATCAAACTGGT
Source organism: uncultured Nitrospina sp. (assembly GCA_964411245.1). GTDB lineage: Bacteria > Nitrospinota > Nitrospinia > Nitrospinales > Nitrospinaceae > SZUA-226. The sequence goes on along the minus strand of CAYPKH010000106.1, from coordinate 1,825 downwards.
GCGGCGCAGTATGCCCAACGGCGTGGGACGGGCGTTACGCGACGGGCTGGCCGCCGCCCAGGGCGATTATATCCTGCTGATGGACTGCGATTTCCAGCACATCCTGCCCGAGTTGACCGGCCTGTTCGAAGCCGCCGATCAGGGCGCCGACGTGGCCATCGGCAGCCGCTTCTCGCGCGACAGCGTTCTCCTGAATTACCCCTTCACCAAAATCCTGGCGAACCGGGCGTTCCATATTCTGGCGCGCATTCTGTTCCGGAAACACCTGCGCGATCTGACCAACAACCTCAAATTGATGAAACTGGAAGTGGCCCGCAAACTCCACCTGGAATCGGACGATTTTGCGGCCAACGCCGAAACTGGCCTGCAACCGCTCCTGATGGGATACGATGTGGTGGAGGTGCCGATCTCATGGGTCAACCGGTCAGTGGACATGGGGTTTTCCAGTTTCAACCTGGCGAAAACCGGTCCCAATTATCTGAAGGTGTTTCTGCGCCTGTTCGGCCGGCGATTTTTCGGGAAAGACATCGTTTTACCTGAGGCCAAACAACCCAAACCCGACACCCCCTGAGGGTTCCATTTCCGGCACCGCCCGGCCCGTAACGACTCAAAATCCGAAAAGCACTTTCTTTACAGTATTTTGTAGCGCATCTCCCCGGAATCCGTTATATTAAAGAAATCCAATGGTTAATTACTGAAAGCAGGTCATGACGGATTCCACGTTCACGCCTAAAATCCTGGTGGTCGACGATGAGGTGAAGATGTGTTTCACCCTGACCAAATTGTTCGAGTTGTGCCATTATCCGGTCGCGGTCGCCCACGATGGCTTGGAAGCTCTGGATAAAATCGACAGCTTTCAACCGAATTGCATACTGCTGGACATTCGCATGCCTAAAATGAACGGCGTTGACGTCCTCAAAAAAGTCAAACAGGAGCATCCGGAGATCGCGGTCATCATGACCACCGCCGTGACCACCGAAGAAAGCCGCGAGGAATGCCTGAAAGCCGGGGCCGCGGAATATCTCATCAAACCGATCGATTTCAAAACCCTGCTCGAAACCATCAAAAACCGGGTGCATCCCACCGTCAAAAGCTGATCCCTTTATTCCATCGTTTTGACATCCTCCGCATTCCCTTTTTTCCGGGATTGGAATATATTGGGGAGTCTACCGTGACGACTTGCTCGAAGGCACGGTGCTGATGTATTACCCCGGCGGCCTCAAGGCCCGCATGCATTTTGAACGCGACCGGCCCGAGGGTAAGGCCACCACCTATGATGAAAAAGGCCGGGTGCAGTTCACCTACCATTACCGGAAGGGCCGGGTGAGGGTCCGCGAAGACTACCGGCCGGACGGAAAACTTCTTAGAAAACAGGAGTTTCCCCAACCACCGGTGCAGCCCTGACCCATTCGCCACCGCGGCTTCCCGAATTTCACCCCGGCGGTCGTCTTTCGGGATATAATGCCATTAGATGAAGACGCACCCCATTCCTCAAAGTCCCAAAAAGACCGCCACGCTCAAAGCGCTGCTGGTGGGTGTGGACATCAACGGCAGCGGCAGCCATTCCCTGGATGAACTGGAAGGACTGGCCCGCACCGCTCATTACCAGCCGGTCGGACACTTCACCCAGCGGCTGGCGTCCATCAACCCGAAAACCTTCATCGGCAAGGGCAAGGTCGACGAGCTGGTCACCGCCGTCAAACACCATGAAGCCGACGCGGTGATCTTCGACGAAACCCTCACCCCAGCGCAAACCCGTAACCTGGAAAATATTCTGAAATGCGGCGTGGTGGACCGGCCGTGGATCATCCTCGACATTTTCAAG
>CAYPKH010000105.1:0-6290 GCA_964411245.1 uncultured Nitrospina sp. | reverse complement strand
CCCTCATTTTTTGAAATATTTGCTGAGGGTGAGGCCTTGGGATTGATAATTGGAATTCAAACTCTTGCCATACAGTTTGGTGGGCGTTTCAATGACTTTCTCGAATTTAAGGCGGCAGAAGGTTTGCCCGTCCTCCACCATAAACGGCACGTCATGGGGGCGGACTTCCATGACCGCGCAGGTTCCCTGCGACAGGCGTTCCTGATCGGGGTTCCAACCAAACCCCGGATCGAAAAACCCGGCGTAATGGGTCCGCAGTTCCCCGCTGTTGGGTTCGTAGGCCACCATTTCCGCCAGAAGATGAGGCCAGATGCAGATTTTTTCCTTGGACATCATGATGTAAAAACTTTCCGGCTCCAGAATCAGCCGGTTTTTCTTGTAGGGGCATACCGGCTCCCAAAACTCCCGGGGGTCGTAATGATTGATTTTCGACAGGTCGATGATACTGCTGTTCTGTTTGGCCTTATAAGCCACCACGCCGTTTCCCCGGGGAAACAGATCGACGCTGATGTAAAGGCCGTTTTTGACCTTGATGTCTTTAATGGAAATTTCGAAACCGTTCTGGTCGAACAGAATCGGTTTGCTCTTGTAATCCGGCTCCAGACTTTTCTTGCCCATCAACGTCGGTTGCCCGTGGCCGATGCGTAATTGATTGAGTTTCAGACCTTCAAACACCTTGACCTGGAAGGTTCGCGGGATCACTTCCAGGTACATCTTGCCTTGGTAGCCTCTGGGAATTTCGTCGAACCGGTGGCCGCGGTCGATGATGACGCGGGTGAACATATCCAACCGGCCGGTGGAACTTTTCGGATTGGTTTTGCCGTAGATGGAATCCGGGAAATCCAGCTCCTCCTGCAGGGGAATCAGATAAATGGCGTGGCGCTCCAGAATGCCGCCTTCGGGTCCGCTCAAATCCACTTCATATTGTTGCAGGTCCTTCAGCTTGTTTTCCACGGTGTCGTTTTCGGGCAGGAAACTGCTTTGAATGCGATACGCTTTGCTCCCCAGACGCAAATCCAGGCTGACCGGCTGGAATTGCGAATCCTCGATTTTCGATTGAGCGTGAATAATCCCCATTTCACAAGCGGAAACAATCATTTGGTAAGGCAGATACCCGGCCTTGCCCTTCCACTCGGGTTCGGTTTCCATGACGGGTTTGGCGGCTAAGGGTTCCATGAAATGACGGCTGAAAAATCGGTTGAATTAGAGAAACTGTCTATTTTTAAAGGACTTCTGAGGTTTTATTTGACAGGCTGTTCGGAGCTATGATTAAATCCTAATATTCTTAACTTTGCAAGCCTAGATTTAGGGAATTTTAGGAACTTCAGATGCCTCTATATGAATATTATTGTGAAGACTGCCGGAAGGATTTCACCCTCCTGCAATCGGCCTCGGTAAATAAAGAAGAAACCTTATGTGCCGAGTGCGGTTCTGCCCATGTGCGCTACCAGATGTCGACCTTTTCCTCCAAAATACCCCCGAGGTCGACCCCCAGCACGGTGAAGGCCGGACCGGTGACCGCGGATGAATTGCCCAATAAGAATATAATGAATCTGCCGATACCCAAACACGTATCTGAATACCACGATTAAGAATCCAAAACCATACCCGGGTTTCAGGCCACTATATTGATTTAAAAGGTTCTGTCTTTATAAGGCTTTCATGAGTAGGAAAATAATCCGCAGGTCCGCGCCATCACCCCCATCCCGTTCCATTTTAAAACCCGTTGTGGGGGCCCTTCTGGTAGGAGGCCTGGTCTGGGGTCTGGCGTTCCTGTTTGAGCCGCCCCCCGATCTGGTGCCTTACACCAAATTCAAAAAAACCGAAGTCAGCGCCTCCGAACCAGCGGACCCGCCCGTCCCGGACCCTCCGCCGAAATCCGCGGCACCCGCTGAGCCCGGGGCTCCCGCTGAGCCCGGGGCTCCCGCCGGACCCACGGCACCGGACGATCCGGATAAAAACGCCCTGGACCCCATGAAGGCGGCGGCCGCCAGCCCCCTGTCCCCCACTCCGCCGGCACTGCCGACCGATCTGCCACGGGAAACGCTTGAGTACATTTCAAAAGGCATGGGCCTGGTGGAACAGAATAAATACGAGCTTGCGGAACTGGAATTTGAAAAGGCCGCCGACCTCAGCCCGAACTCGCCCGAGGTGTTTTCCATCTGGGGCGTGGCGTTGCGCATGCACAAAAAATTCAAAGGCGCCAACAAGCGCTTCGCCCGCGCTTACGAGCTGGCGCCGGAAGATGAGGAAATCGTGTTCAACTGGGGCATGTCCCGCCTGTTCGAAAAAAACGCCGATCAAGCCATCGGTCTCTTCCAGAAGACACTCGCGCTCAACCCGAAACATTACATGGCCTACAACTACCTGGGAAAAAGTTATGGCCTGAAAAAGAATTACCCGGCGGAAGAGGCCAACTATGTGAAGGCTCTAAAGATCAAGGAGGATTTCGCGCAGGCGCAATTCAACCTGGGCATCGTGCGCAGTCTCCAAAAGAACTTTGAGGGCGCGGCACCGCATTTCCAGCGGGCAATCGAACTCGACAAGCAGTTCGAAAAACCGTTCGTCATCCAGTTCCTCACCGCCATGGGCCTGAAGAAGAAGGGAGTCGGTCCGCAGGAAGCCAAACTGAAACCGACGCACAAAAAGGACGAACCCGCTAAACAGTCCGAAGGGTCCGGCCACAGCATGGAAGGGTCCGACTCCAAAATCGTCAAACCCGTTACCCATGTTAAAGGCCGGGTCACCATCAACAGCCAACTTGTGGATGCACGGGGAATCGTCATCCTCGAAACCAAGAGCAAGCTGAAGGTTCCCAAACAGGAGGCTCAATCGCTTACGGTGTTTCAGAGGGAACTGCGGTTCGAGCCGTCCCATTCGGTGGTAATGATCGGATCGACGGTCACCTTCGTCAACGACGACCGCGAAGTCCACAACATCTACTCCAAGTCCTCGGGCAACCAGTTCAACCTGGGCGCGATGGCCGCCGGCGCCTCGCGGCAAATCAAACTGGAAACACCGGGACCGGTCATCCTGCGGTGCAACCTGCACAAGGACATGATGGGAACGGTGTTCGTGGTGCCCAACGGGTATTACGCTCAAACCAACGCCAACGGTGAATATCAATTCGATAACGTAAAAAGCCAGGAATACATTCTCGAGTTCTGGCATCCCCAGCTGTATCCGGAGGATGTGGAGAAAAACATCAAAAGCGTCAACCTGACGGGGAAAGACGAAAACTTTGATTTCAAAATCGCCTCCGCCTCCAAGCCGGGGGAAATCCACGACCTGGTCGACGCCACCGACTACAACCTGGTAGTCGACAGCATCGAAAAGGAAATGTTTCAGGCGATCGAGGACTGGGGCAAGGGTAAAAAATTCATCCCGCGCAAGCGCATGCTCAAAGCCATCACCCATTACTACGACGGCCAGGGCCTGAAGGGCGCCCTCGCCAAGAGTTTCAGCGAAACGCGCAGTCAAAAGCTGGAGCAGTCCATGGACGAAATCCGCAAGCAAATTTCAGGGATCGGCGTTACGGAACCCGTCACGGAAGCCTCGCTGAAATTCAAGGCGGAACGCATCGTCGCCCAACTTCGGAACAACGTCAAAGAGCTGGAGCACCGGCTGAATCCCAAGCCTTAATTGCCCTTCCGGAAAAGATACATTTCTCCTGAAATTGATAACCGTTTATATATTTTAACTCTTTAATGAGATCGTCAGGACCCCCTCTCGGGCGGTTTGATTTTGCACCCCTGTAATGCTATTTTGTGCCTATGAGCCTGCGCGTTTTCAACACCTCAACGGGTCAGAAAGAAGAGTTCATCCCCCTCCGGGAGGGCCAGGTGGGCATGTACGTGTGCGGCGTCACCGTGTACGATTACTGCCACGTCGGGCACGCCCGCGCCGCTATCGCGTTCGACACGGTATACCGCTACCTCCAGCACCTCGGTTACGACGTCAACTACGTCTGCAACTTCACCGACATCGACGACAAAATCATCAACCGCGCCAACGCGGAAAACATCGGCTGGCAGGAAGTGACGGAGAAATACATCCAGGCATTCTACGAGGACATGGGGCAGTTGAACATCGCCTCCCCGACCACCGAACCCAAAGCCACCGACCACATCGACGGCATGCTCGACATGGTGTCGTCGCTCATCGAACAGGGCAAGGCGTACGAGGCGGAAGGCGACGTCTATTTCTCTGTTAGAAAATTTCGGGAATACGGCAAGCTGTCGGGACGCAACCTGGACGACCTGAAGGCGGGCGCGCGGGTCGAACCCGGCGAACACAAACGCGATCCGCTGGATTTCGCGCTCTGGAAAAAAAGCAAACCCGGCGAACCGTCGTGGGACAGCCCTTGGGGGCCCGGCCGGCCGGGATGGCACATCGAATGCTCCGCCATGGCCAGGCATTTCCTGGGCACGCAGTTCGACATCCACGGCGGCGGCAAGGACCTCGTCTTTCCCCATCACGAAAACGAAATCGCCCAGTCGCAGGGATGCTCCGGCACGCCGCCGGTCAAATACTGGCTCCACAACGGCTTCGTCAACATCAATGAAGAAAAAATGTCGAAATCGCTCGGCAATTTCTTTACCATACGCGATATCCTGAAACGCTATCACCCGGAAGTCCTGCGCCTGTTCCTGCTGAGCCACCATTACCGCGGCCCAATCGATTTCGCCGACTCGTACCTCAATGACGCCGAAAAGACGCTGGACCGGTTCTACGAATTTTTCGCGGCGGTGGAGGAAAAACGGGGCGAGATGAAATTTGAAGAAGGCGCCGGCGCCAATGTCGGCATTCGCTCGCAACCGTTCATCCGGAAAATCGAAGAGGCCATGAACGACGATTTCAACACCGCCGTCGCGCTCGCGCACATGAAGGAAGAGCTGCGCAACTTGAACAAGGCGATGACCGATCTCAACCAGCAAAACGGCGACTGGACCGGATTCGATCAGGCCGCCGCCGCCTTGAAGTACGCCTGCCGCCTGCTGGGTTTTCTGTATCACGAACCGAAAGAATACAAGGCCCGTGCGCTGGCAACCAAAAAGGAAACGATGGGACTGGATGTCTCTCAAATCGAGGCGTTGATCGAACAGCGCAAAGCCGCCCGCGAAGCCAAAGACTGGGCCAAAGCCGACCAATGCCGCGACGCCTTGACCGCCTTGGGTGTGGTACTGGAGGACACCGCGGAGGGCACCGTCTGGAAAGTCAAATGAGAACCGAAGAACAAATTTTCACCGATCTCTATCTGAAATTCACCCAGCTCTACACCCGTACCCAGGTGGAAGAGGAGGAAGAAGAGCGCATTCCGGAAAAAGTCATCCGTTGCGTCTGGAACGATCAACTGCTCAAAGCCGACAAACTGAAAACTACCGGCGGCCAGAAGCTGGAAGTGATCTTTCCCGGCTACTGGAATTTCGGCAGCGGACCGGATTTCAAAAGTGCAGCCATCCGGGTGGACGGCACACTGCACGAGGGCGACGTCGAACTCCACGTCTACGGCGCCGACTGGAAAGCACACGGCCACTCCTCCAACAACGAATACGACAACGTCATCCTGCACGTGTTCATGTGGAAAGGCCGGGGCCGCAAACCGATCGGCCCGCCTGCCGCGCCCGAGCCCCAAAATCTGTCGCGGCCGCACATCTTCGAGCTCGAACTTAAGGATTCTGAAGCAGGGCATTCTGCAGTTGAACGAGCAGTTGGATTTCGACAGCTATCCCCTGCTCAACCAGTTCAACTACGGCCTGTGCCACCGACCGCTGGCGCGCCTGCCGCAGGCGAAATTCGCCGAACTCCTGAAGAGCGCCGGCGACGCGCGCGTGCAGACCAAGATGGATCGCTTCCACGACCGCATCATCACCAAGGGTTACGAGCAGACGTTTTACGAAGGGGTCGCCGAGGCCCTGGGCTACCCCAGCAACAAGCAACCGTTCCGCACCCTGGCGGAAAACGTGCCGCTTGAGGACCTTAAACAACTCGTCCCGGCGAAATCCGCTTATGAGGATAAAATCCGCCTCATCCAAGCGGTGCTGTTCGGGGTCTCTGGCCTGATCGATTTTACCGATCTGCCGAAAAGCAAATCCGCCAAAGACCGGACTTATTTTTCGGACTTAAAGACCAACTGGGGCCGGCACCGGAAAAAGTTTAAAGACCGGTTGATGGACCGGAAGGATTGGAAATTCGGCAAAATGCGGCCGGCTAATTTCCCCTACCGGCGGGTCGCCGCGCTCAGCCACCTGATCGCCCGGCACTGGGACACCGGCCTGTTCGCCGACACC
>CAYPKH010000104.1:0-6324 GCA_964411245.1 uncultured Nitrospina sp. | reverse complement strand
CCTGGTTTACCACAAGCGTCCATTTGAGAGCCCACTGTATCCACAATGGAAGTGATAAATTGTGCTAAATCAGCGTTGGGTGAAACTTCCGGAGGAATAATACCATCACCGTTATTTGCCGCGCTCGCCATAATACTTTGCACATCCCGAACTTGTGCGAGACTAATTTCATTTTTACCCGATATGTTCAGATTGGTTAAGATAAGCTCAGCAGCTGCATGCAACTTTTGGCCTTCAGGACGATGCGTATCGATATCTTGAAGCCTGAGGACATCGGAACCCTCGGATAAACGGTGACGATCGGCAAGAACCTGAATCAGCCAAGACCATGCAGCCTTGAGCTCAGCAGGCCTGATGCGGCCGTTCTTATCTGTATCCATGTAGGCAATGAACGCCTTATCGCAATTAAGACTGTCGGTGGGAATACTGGTAGCAGCCCAGTGAACTTCATCAAGAACTTGAATCTTCTCCAAGTCCTCCGCATTCTGAATTCTAAGCTGGTAACTGCCGCCATAATTTCTACAGATCATGCGTGACATGAAGAAACCTATTCCCTTTCAAATACGTCATCTTTAGTGATTTCCGTCCTCATCATGAGTTGCATTAGCTAAGCTCAGAAAGTCGTTACAGGCAAGCCCTAAAAATCTATTGTGCCGTTATGTTGACCTGCCCCAGTTAGTTGTACCACTTTTTAAGTTGGAGTTTCAGCCTTGGGTTTGATGACCTCCGGAGCCGGAGGGCGATAACCCAAGGCACTGTGTGGTCTAAAGTGACTGTATTCCTTCCGCCATCGCTCGATCAGAACCTGTGCTTCCGAACGTGGTGAAGATCTCTCCGTTCAACAGTTCGTCTATCAGCTTGCCATTGAACGATTCATTATAGCCGTTTTCCCAGGGACTCCCCGGCTCGATTAACAGGGTCTGCACTCCCCGCCGGTGGAACCCGTTTCGGACGGCTTGAGCCGTAAACTCCGGGCCATTGTCCGACCGTTTTAGCCAAAAGCACTTCGGCTTCCCTCAATATGGATATAATCTGCTCCGGCTGATACCGTTTCCTGCCCCTAAGCCCCTCCTAGACATCTTCGGTTTTTGGCCCGAATCATAACATACAATCTGGACCCGTTTTCGGGGGGCAGGTCAGGGACAGGTCACTGGCTGGAAGTGTTAAAGAAAGAACAAAGCCGTCTTAAACGTGGCCAGCATGGCCGATCAGCCGACGGTGTGGCTTCTAGCCCGCCGTTCCCTATACTAATCACAAATAAATTTTAAAAAGATATTGACCGGGTCCCCCAAAATTATTTTAGACCCTATATTACGACTTGGTCAGATGGAGCCTCACTCCCAGGTTCTTGCGGAATTCTTTTAAGGTTGGGATTCGGCAGCCGATGTTTTGATATCGGCGGCACAGCGGAAACCGACGCCTTCGTCGCGATAATCGAGCCAGAGTCCAGCTCGGTTGGCCGAGCGCAGGTAATTCGGGTTGTTCAGCCAGCCTCCCCCCCGGATCACTTTATAGTCTTTAGGAAGGGGCCCCTTGGGGTTGTGCTTGGGACTGGTTCGATAATAACTTTCCTCCATCCAATCACTCACCCACTCGGAGACGTTGCCGGCCATATCATAAAGACCGAAAGGATTTGGGGGGAACGATCCCACCGGCGCGGTGTATTTGAAACCATCGTCGACTTGAACGATGCGTGCACCCCTCGGACAATTACGGTCGCAGAAATTACCGAATTTCCCGCCGATCTTTTGGCCGACGTAAAATGCCGTGGTGGTGTCGCCCCGGGCGGCGTATTCCCATTCCGCCTCGGTGGGCAGGCGCTTGCCTGCTTTTTTACAGTAATCATCGGCTTCCTGCCAGGTGACTCTGTCCACAGGCAAATGCAGGCCGACAAAACGGGAAGGATTGTCCCCCATTTTGGCCTCGAACGCTCTTTGAACCACCTCATATGGGTCGATTTTGAAGGGTGACAAACACACCTCGTGCACGGGTTTTTCATCGTTATGGCCCTTATCGCTTCCCATCATGAAACAGCCTCCTTTGAGAGCGACCATTATTACGACTGTTTCTCCCGTCCCGGAAGCGGCAATGATCTTCTTATGCACCCGTTTTAGAAAATCCCTCATCTTTTCATGAGCCCGGCGCGGAACCCCGATGTATTTGATCCTTGCCTCGGATTTGGGAATCAATCGCATTTTCCCGGATTTTTTGAAAAACAGGCGGTAATGGGGAACGGGTTCCTGGACGGGTTCCTTCAGGAATTTATCCATTGGGTTTGGTTGCTGTTCGGCTTTGGGCTTGGGAAACATCATCACCGTTTCATCCACCACGGACGCCTCCATAGGTTCGGTTTCCCCTGCCATGTAAACCAGCACCTGCCGTCCGCGGGCTTCCGGCATGTCCAGAATCTGCTTAGCCAGGTTTTTCGCCTCCTCGTATTTTTCCAGTTTTTCTTTTATTTCAGCCAAAGAAATGATAATACGATAATTGTCCGGTTCCATTTCAAGGGCTTCGGTGAATATTTTTTCCGCCAATGGCAAGTTTTTTTCAAAGAGGGCCTTGTCCCCTTGGTGGATAAGATGAGTGGCCTCATCGGCAAAAACGGCTACCGGTCCCAGGCACAACCAAACAAAACAAATCACCTCAAAAAGAATTTTGGGTGGGTCTCGATTGACAGTTGGAGGTGTATCCATGAACCGGATTCCGAAAAATGGATCAGACATTTTAAGATTTGAATAGATTTTAAATCAGAGGCCCCCCTTGAGCAAAGACCATTTTCCCAAAGAAGCTGGAAAAGTGCGATTTTACTGGCATTCAAGAGGTCACGGGTGCGTCCCTCGGCGCGGGGCCAATATGACCACCGGGCGTTGCCCGGCCCCTCAGCTTCACTTTTAGCCAGAGGGGTGGTGTGTTTTAGCGGCAATTTTTGGCTGGCTGAATATTGCGTCCCTCGTTACCTAATTGTCCTCCCCTGTAAGGGGTGCCGCTGGACCCGACGTTTAAAAGCGTTGGCGGCCGGTGGATTTTTTTTGGGCGATATTCCTGTGGGGGTCCGCCACTTCTCAGCTCCACTTTTGTTTATAAAACTCTATGACGAAAGGGGTCGCAACATCCAAAAAACCCGTTAAAATAATATTAAGGAGCCCTTCCCGATAGTTCGGGACCGTTTTCGCTTGAATGCCAGGGGTCCCTAATCCCTTCAAATCCCTGGATGGACGATTGGAGGCCGCAAATGGCTGGGAAGCTGGAAAGAAAAGTGGTGTTGTTATCCGGCGGGAAGGTGGACTATTTCGCCAAGGCCAACCCCGACCTGATGTTTTATGAAATGGCGATGCAGGCCACCAAAGAGGCGGTGGCCGGGATCGGCCTCAAGCCCAAAGAGTTCCGCGCATTGATGAGAGAAAAGGGTGCCGTCATCATTACCCATTTCGCGGATCATTTCGCCGGTCAATTGCTGGGAGAAGCGTTGGCGCGGGATTATTTAGGACTCAACCCGGTGGAATCCTACCGGGTCGTGGGCGGCGGCTGTACAGGCGGGTTGGGGGTGCAGTCCGCCATCGAAAAAGTGGCTTCCGGAAGGCAGGATATCGCGCTGGCCGTGGGCTACGAGAAGATGTCCGAAGTCGACACCTACCAGGGCAATGAATTTATCGCGCACGCCTCCTGCACGGTGACCGACCTCCCGCAAGGCGGTTTTTATCCTCTTTATTATGCGGCGATGGCCCAGGCTTATATGGATACCTTTGTGGGCCATACCGTTTCCGCAGAGGATTTGCGGGACGCCTTCGATAAAATCGCCGTTCTCATGCGCAACAATGCGCAATACAACCGCCGGGCCCAGACCTGTCGCGAAAACCCTTATGCCACCCCCAGCACCAGCGGATTCATCGGAGTGAAGGACGTCCCCAAGTCCGCCATCGTGGCGACGCCCTCCTACCGGTTGGATTGCTGTCTCATGACCGACGGCGCCTCCGCCGTGATTGTGGCATCGGAAGATTGTGCGAAAGAGTTTACCGACCAGCCGATTGTGGTGACCGGTGTGGGTAACGGCACCGACTGCATGCGTACCGGGGAACGTCCCCGAACGATCGGAGGCCTGATCAAAGAAGACCTGCTGTTACCGCATGAGTTGGCGGACCCTGAACTGGTGGAACATTACCAAACGCTCGAGTATCCGGGGCTTCATTCTTTTCGAGCCGGACGCTGGGCCGCCAAGAAAGCTTACGCGATGGCGGGCGTCACCGGAAATCCTCTGGAATATTTTGATCTCATCGAAATCCACGATGCGTTTGTCATCAGCGTTATTCAAACGATGGAGGACCTGGGCATGATCCCCTACGGACACGCCAGTTCTTTGTTTACCGTCTTGTCTTTGGACGAGCAGGGGCGGGTTCCGATCAACCCCAAAATCGGCGGCGAGAATGGGGTGTATGTAAACCCTTCAGGAGGATTGATCGGACAGATGCATGCCGTCGGCGCTACCGGCAATACGCAAGCGGTGGATGTGATCTGGCAGATGAAGGGAATGATTGAGGAAAAATACGGTCACCCGCAACTGCAAATCCCCGAAGTGAGAAAAGCGTTGTTTCACAGTCACGCCGGAACGGGGAGCGATATTACGGTGACCACAGTAGAGAAAGGGTGGTAACGATGACGGTCAGAGACACGTTTTTGAATCCCGAGGATAAAAGTTACAAGCCATCGCGCCATCCTGAAAATCTGGTGATAGTCGAGCGCGAGGCGGCCATTCGATATAAAAAAAGTTATGGGGGTATGTCTGCCTATTTTCAAGGTATCATGGAAAAGGAAAATGCGGTGTTGCGCTATACGGCATGTTCCAACCAGGACGGACATGACGAACTGCGGGTGCTCCGGTTTCAGGTGCCGCGGGCGGATTGTCCGGAATGCTACGGATCCACCGGCTGGGAAACCCTGCCGGACGAAACCCGGTTTACTGTGGAAACCAAATCGACGGCAGTGAATCTGGCGGGAATCAGTTTTATGGATCAATTGCCGGTGACGGTGGCCTGGGTCCAGGCGGTTCTTCCTGATGGCACCGAGTTGGATACATTGACGGCCGGTATGGTGAGCCTCGACGATTACAACACCCTGGCCAAAGGGGATGAGTTGAGACCGGTGTTCCGGAAGATGCCCCGGGCGTCCGCCAGCGATGTCATGTGGGTCCGAAAAGGCACCCTGGTGCGGGATTTGCCGGAAGGGTATATCCCCAGCAAGCGTTACCGAGTGTAAAGGGAAACTTAAACATGGCCGAACAAAAGATTGCGGTGATCGGAGCCGGTATCATGGGCCGGGGGATCGCTCAGGCGGCGGCGCAGGCGGGTTTCCAGGTGGTTCTGTACGACAGCGTCCCCGGCGCGGCGGCAAAGGGCCTGGAAGTTATCCACAAAAGTTTGCAAAAACTTGTCGATAAGGGAGAACTTGAAAAAGACATTGCCCAAAGCGCGGGTAAAAACGTTGCCGTTGCGGATGTTTTAGACGAGGTGGCGGGTTCCTTTATTATTGTGGAAGCCATCACCGAACAACGCGAGCAGAAAAAAGCCCTCTTTCAAAAACTGGATGAGTTATGCGGCTCCTCCGCGGTATTGGCTTCCAACACCTCCTCCATTCCTATTACGGAACTTGCTTCCGTCACCCGCCATCCGGAGAATGTCATCGGCATGCATTTCATGAATCCCGTCCACCTGATGCCGGGAGTTGAAATCATCAAGGGTTTGAAGACCTCGGAAGAAACCTATCAAAAAACCAGGCAGTTGGCGGAACAACTTTCCAAACGGCCGGTGTATTCCTCGGACAAGGCCGGGTTTGTCGTCAATCGAATCCTCATGCCTCTGATCAATGAGGCGATTCATGTGGTTGAAGAGGGGACTTCTACCGTCGAGGATGTGGATAACGGCGCGAAATATTGTTTGAATCATCCGCTAGGGCCTTTGGCCTTATCGGATGTCATAGGAAACGATACGACCCATCATATTTTGTCCGTCCTGGAAAGCGAGTTGGGGGAGCGTTTCAAGCCGGCATCTTTATTGACCCGAATGGTGGACGCCGGTCTTCTGGGCAATAAAACCGGCGCCGGATTCTACCTGTGGATGGATAACAAACCCCAGCAAGTCAACGGGCAGTTGTTGAAATATTTGCAACAGTGAAGAGGTGAAAGGATGAGTTACTTAGCCAGCGGCCAAACCCATCGGATTCGGATGATGTATGGCGGCCATCCCAACCACGAATCGTTCCAGGAAATGCTCCAAACCTTCGGCCAGCTGGTGGAGAGCAAGGTCCTGCCCGCAGAGAAAAAAACCGAAATGG
>CAYPKH010000103.1:0-6437 GCA_964411245.1 uncultured Nitrospina sp. | reverse complement strand
ACAAATGATAAATAACTTCAAGAAGGTGTGCATCTGCCGGAGTGTGACCGGAGGCACGATCATGAAGGCCATTCGGGAAGGCAGGCTGTCCTTTGAAGCCCTGCGCCGGGCCATCCGCGTGGGTACCGGCAATTGCAAAGCCAGGCGGTGCCGCCCTAAAATTGAAGCTCAACTCGAGGCCTACAAGGCTGACCTGAAACAATCGGACAAAGAATCCACAACCGCCTCGTCCAAAGCCAATATCTGACGGCCGGCCACGTCTCCACCCTCCCTGTCCTTAAGATTATCCCTAAAATGATATATGGAAGCAACCGCCCCCGGATTGCGGTTTGATGGCATCAGGCGGGGAGCGATTTTACTGCGGATTCAATCCGGTCCATTCCTTCCTTGATATTTTCCATCGAGGTGGCGAAGGACAGCCGCAGGTTGTGGTCGGTGCCGAAGGCGATGCCGGGCACCAGGGCGACTTTGGCTTCTTCGAGTAGAAACTCCGCTACGTCGAGCGAGCCCTGGAGAGTTTTTCCCTTCCAATGTTTTCCAAATAATCCTGAAAAATCCGGGAAGGTGTAAAAGGTGCCCACCGGTTGATAGCAGGAGACGCTTTCAATTTTTGCGTAGCGGTCCATCAGGCAGTCGCGGCGTTTTTTAAACTCCGCTACCATCTTCCGGATTGCGCCGGGAGTCTGTTTACCGGTCAACGCCTCCACGCCGGCGGCCTGCGCGATGGACGTGGGATTGGAGGTGGATTGCCCCTGCAGTTTGGTGACCGCCGCGGCGATCTCCGCTTCCGCCGCCAGGTAACCGATGCGCCAGCCGGTCATCGCAAAACATTTGGACACGCCATTGATGACGACGGTACTGCGTTTCACGTCATCGCTAAAAGAAGCGATACTGCAGTGCTCGAAACCGTCGAACACGATCTTTTCGTAAATTTCATCGGAGATCACCAACAGCTGGTGCTTTAACACCACTTCCGCCAGCGCTTCCAGTTCTGCCCGGGTGTATGCCGATCCGCTGGGATTGGAAGGGCTGTTCAGCACCAGCGCGCGGGTTTTGGCAGTGATGGCTTTTTGCAGTTGCTCCGCGGTGATTTTAAATTGCGACGATTGGTCGGTGTTCAGAATCACAGGTGTGGCGTTGGCCAAGACCACCATGTCCGGATAGGACACCCAGTAAGGCGCGGGGATGATGATTTCGTCGCCGGCATCCCACAGCACCTGGGCCAGGTTGTAAAAGGAATGCTTCGCGCCGCAGGACACGACTATTTGATTGCGCTCATAGGACAAACCATTATCGCGTTCAAATTTTTCAATGATGGCGTCTTTTAAGGCGAGGGTGCCACCGACGAGTGTGTAATAGGTGTCGTTCGCTTGAATGGCACGGATCGCCGCCTGCTTGATATTTTCCGGTGTGGCAAAGTCCGGTTCGCCGCCACCGAATCCGATGACATCGATCCCCTGCTCTTTTAAAGACTGAACCTTTGCGGAAATGGACAGCGTCATCGACGGCTGGATATTTTGGATTCTCTGCGCGAACTTCATGAGGTGATTTTAGAGAGACCTTTCTCGACGCACCGGGGGACCATTTTGCTGACCTCGCCGCCGTGCCTGGCGATTTCCTTGACAAAGCTCGAGCTGAGAAAAGAATACTCCTGGCTGGGAATCATAAAAACCGTTTCCAGCGTGTCGTCCAGGTTGCGGTTCATCAGTCCCATCTGCAATTCATATTCAAAGTCGGTCACCGCCCGCAATCCTTTAATAATGATGTTGGCTTGATGCAGGGCGGCAAACTCGGTCAGCAGGGTTTCAAACGGCAACACCTCGATCCTTTCCAGATCCTCCTGGACGGATTCCACAATGAACCGCACCCGGTCCGCACTGGTAAAAACCGGGTTCTTTTCGGGATTCAGGGCGACCGCCACGATCAGCCGGTCGCACAGGCCCAGGGCCCGGTGCATGATGTCCAGGTGGCCGAAGGTGACAGGATCAAAGGTTCCCGGATAAATGGCTGTTCTTGGAGTCGTATTCATGGTTTCGAAGCAATTTGAAGAAGGGGGATTATAACTGCAAATGGTGAGACGGAAAAGGCCCAAAGCACAAATTTTGCTGATTTCGGGACCCGTTTTAAAAAATGTACCTATAATATGGTAAGGAATAGGGTGGGTAATCTTCCGGATGGAGGGGTGAATTTGGAGAGTATTGGGCCCATCGCTTCTTGATCCCGCTTTAAAATCACCACTTTTACGGTGATTTTGCAATTATTTTAATAATTTATCACCCCCTCTTCGTCCCCGAACTTGCAAAGATTGCCCTTTCAAACCCGAAACCCGCCAAGCACAAAAAATTCAAAACATTGTTTTATAAGGATTTATTGGATTTATGGCCCTTTTTAGAAAGATCCGCAAAATCTTTGGTATAAAAACTTAAAATTTTTGGGAATAATGGCAAAATCTATTGAAAATTCAAGACTTATGGTGTAAATTTACATTCAAAATTTGGGGTGTAAATGAATCACTGAGAGGGTGTAGAGGAGTCCTTCCCGATTATCAGGATTATTCCCAAAAAAATTGATTTTCCCCTCACAAAAAGGGTTTGACAAGATTTTCTGATTGCAGTATAAGGAGGCAAGCTAGAATACCCCCGAAGCCAATTAGCAAGGAAACTGATTCCAAAATCTGTGTGTTTCAACATTTTCAAAAGTTTTTGGAACCTTATTTTTCTTGCGTGGTGGTTCTGTTTGGAAGCTTGAGACAGGCGTGTCACGGGTCCGGGGGTGCGATTAAATTTTGGATATGATTTGGTTTTGTTGAGATTTAGAAGTTGATTATTCACCCGTAAAAAAATTCAGACAAGGATTAGAAAGGAGGGTTTAAAGATCCCTGAAACTTTGGGGATCGGCAAAGAATTTTCTTGAGTAAATGTTTCGGTTTAAAACCCACTTTAACCTAAGGGAGGTTTTACTTTATGCGTTTAAATCGAAGAAAATTCTTGCAAGTCAGTGCTGGTGTAGCTACGGCTATGGCGCTTTCAAGCAAGAGAGTTGGTGCTCAATTAAAGCCCGTAGTTAAGGTAGGCAATCCTCTGGATTCCTATCCCGATCGTCGTTGGGAAGAAGTTTACCGCGACCAGTATAAGTACGAGCGTTCCTTTACGTATTGTTGTTCCCCGAACGACACCCATCAGTGTCGTGTTCGTGGTTTCGTACGTAACGGCATCCTGATGCGTATCGAGCAGAACTATGACCATCATAAGGTCAAAGATTTGTACGGTAACCAGGCGGACGCCGCATGGAACCCCCGCATGTGTCTGCGCGGCATGACGTTTCCGCGACGTGCATACGGTCCTTACCGGAACAAATATCCGATGATCCGCGTCGGCTGGAAACAGTGGGCGGATGACGGATTCCCGTATCTGGATAAAGAGAACCGTGAAAAGTATAAGTTCACCAGCCGTGGCACGGACGAATTCGTTCGTTTGTCATGGGATCAGACCTTCACCTATTTGGCGAAGGGTCATGTTGCCGTAGCGAAAGCTTACAGCGGCGCCCGTGGTGCTCAGCGCTTGAAGAACGAAGGCTACCAGCCTGAGATGATTGAAGCGATGAGTGGATCCGGCCCCCGTACTTTTAAGTATCGCGGTGGTATGGGTCTGTTGGGTGTTGTCGGTAAGTATGGTGTTTACCGCCTCGCCAACATGGTGGCTCTGCTTGACTCGATCATTCGTGGTCGGGGACCCGGTCAGGTACTGGGTGGACGCGCATGGTCCAACTACACCTGGCATGGTGACCAGGCTCCGGGACATTCCTGGACGCATGGTATGCAGACCTCTGACATCGACTTCGCGGACCATCGTTATGCGAAGTTGACCATTCAGTGGGGTAAAAACCTCATTGAAAACAAAATGCCGGAAGCTCACTGGTACACGGAAATCATGGAACGCGGTGGCACACTCGTTACCGTTGCTCCCGAGTACAATCCGCCTGCAACCAAAGCGGACTACTGGATTCCCGTTCGTGCCGGTCTGTCGGACATTTCTATATTCCTCGGCGCTGCCAAGATCATTATGGATGAAGGTCTGGTAGATGTACCTTTCGTCAAGGAATACACCGACATGCCGCTTCTGGTAAGAACCGACAATCTGACCCGTCTGCATCCGGATGATTACATTCCGGGTTACAAAGTCCAGCAACTGGCGAAAGACGGCTTCACCACCAAGTGGATGAAGAACTTCAATCGCAGCAAAATGCCTGACTATACAGTATGGGATACGAACACCAACAAGCCGGTCGCGATCACTCGCGAAGACATGGGCGCCAAGATGCTGAAGAAGAAGATTGATCCAGCTCTTGACGGTGTCTATGACATCAAGTTGGTTAACGGTAAAACCATCACGGTCATGCCTATGTACGAAATGTACAAGATTCATCTGAAAGACTATGACCTGGATACGGTTAACCAGATCAGTCATGCTCCAAAGGACTTGATCATTCGTTTATCTCGCGATATGGGTACCATCAAACCGGTTGAAATTCACTACGGTGAAGGTATCAACCATTACTTCCACGCCACCATGCACAACCGTGCATCGTATGTACCTCTCATGCTGACGGGTAACGTTGGACCGAAAGGTTCTGGCGCCCACACTTGGGCGGGTAACTACAAAGCCGGTAACTACCAAGGATCTCATTGGTCCGGACCTGGTTTCGCGGCGATGGTTGCGGAAGATCCTTTCCACATTGTCCTTGATCCTGCCAAGAACGTTGACTGGAAAAACGTCAAGGGTTATCTGAAGGGTGAGGAAATCAGCTACTGGGCGCATCGTGATAAAGCGTTGATCGTCAATACCCCGCGGTATGGACGAAAAGTGTTCACGGGTCGTACCCACATGCCGACTCCGACCAAGATGATGTGGTACGTTAATGTTAATGTTATCAATAATGCGAAGTGGTTCTACGAGCTGGTGTTCAACACCAACAACAACGTAGACATGATCGTGGCTCAGGATATCGAGTTCACGGGTTCCTGTGAATACTCCGATATCATTCTCGCCCCGAACTCCTGGGCGGAATTCGAGAGTTACGAGATCACTTCCGCATGTTCCAATCCGTTCCACCAGATTTGGGGTGGCACCGGTATTAAACCGATCTTTGACACGATCGACGATAACCTGATCCACAGGGAATTCGCCAAGAGAATGGCTCAGATCACCGGTGACAAGCGGTTTGCGGACTTCATGAAAGTGTATGAAGGTGAAGCTCCCAACCGAACGAAGGCGATGATTCGCCGGCTGTTCACCACGTCGACCACCGGTATGGGTTACAACATCGACGACATCATCAACGGCAAGTATGGTGAGCCGGGATGTTGTCTGCTGCTGTTCAGAACCTATCCGCGGACGCCGTTCTGGGAGATGTACACTGAATCGAAGCCTTACTACACTCCGAACGGTCGTCTCCAGTTCTATAACGACGAGCCGGAAGCGATCGAATACGGTGAAAACTTCATCGTTCACAGGGAAGGTCCGGAAGCAACGCCTTACCTGCCGAACGTTATCGTATCCACCAACCCCTACATCCGACCTGACGATTACGGTATTCCGGAAGAAGAGCAAGATCCGGATCTCCGCCACGTCCGGAACATCAAGAAGCCTTGGTCCTCTGTACGTACGACCAAGAACTTCCTGTGGGAGAAGGGGTATCGGTTCTACTGTGTAACGCCGAAATCCAGACATACCGCGCATTCGTCCTGGGCGACGACTGACTGGAACATGATCTGGAACAACAACTTCGGTGATCCTTACCGCATGGATAAGCGATCTCCGGGCGTTGGTGAATGGCAAGTACACATGAACCCGTTCCTGTGTAAAGACCTTGGTATCAACGACGGTGACTACATTTATTGTGACGCCAACCCGGCCGACCGGCCGTACATGGGTTGGAAGCCGTCTGATCCTCGATACAAGGTTGGCCGCCTCATGCTGCGCGCGAAGTACAACCCGGCGTATCCGTACCACACCACGATGATGAAACATGCTACGTGGATCGGTACCGAGCGTACGGTTAAAGCGCACGAAGAACGGCCAGACGGACGCGCGATGTCCATGACCACTCCGTACCAGTCCAACTTCCGGTACGGCGGTCAGCAGTCCATCACGCGGTCTTGGTTGATGCCGATTCATCAGACGGACAGTCTGTTCCATAAGGCAAAAACCAAAATGAAGTTCAAGCATGGGTACGAAGCAGATAACCATGCCGTTAACGCGACTCCGAAAGAAACCTTGGTTAAGTTCTCCAAGGCGGAGGATGGTGGTCTGCATGGTAAGGGACTTTGGGAACCTGTTCGAACGGGTTACACTCCTGAGTCTCCATTGAAAGACCGTTTTGCTGAGATGTATCTCGCGGGTCAATACACTCGCGTTAAGATCTAAGCGATTTCTGCG
>CAYPKH010000102.1:0-6439 GCA_964411245.1 uncultured Nitrospina sp. | reverse complement strand
CCGAACTTACCAGCAGGCGACCGCCGGACGAATATACTCTTAATTTATAATTATTGTCAAGGAATATTGTTTGCTTGGATTTAGCCGGGCTGATATGGCCAAAAGCAAGCCCATACAGGGTTAAATTCCTGAGGTTTCCCGACTGCAGGGGCAATTCGCCCCCCTCCACCTCATATTTACCATGATGGAAGTGAATATCCCGGATGCCGGGACGAAAAGGTCGTTCAAAATCGGGGCGTTGCGAGACCAGCAGGGGCGGGCCGTCAAAATCTCTCAGCACCCGGAAATAGAGATTGACGTCGTTCCAGATGCGAGTCAGCCCTTTTTTCCCCGGCACCACTTCCAGCACAAACGATTTCAGACGGTCGCCCCAATGATTGGTGACGAAGATCTCGTCCCGGCCGTTGCCGTTGATATCGGCCACGTCCACCGAAAGAAAACGGTTGATATTTTTTCTGGTCTTCAACTGACCGATCTTGCGGAACTGCTGGTTGGCGTATTTGTAGATCATGACGCGGTGGTGGTCGATCATCACGAATTCATTTTCGCCGTTGCCGGTGAGGTCGCCCACCGCAAAGTCCACCAACTCGAATTCAAACTCATGCTTGCCGATAAACTGGACCGGCCCCTTGTCCCGCCGAAAATCGGTCTGGACTTCCTGTTCTGATAAAGCAGGCGGAGCGGTGGGCAGGGAGGGAATCAACACGCGTGCTTCCTGGATGAGGTTGCCGTCACCCGTTGACACCAGGCGGTACATCAACACGGTTTTATCTTTGAGGGACCGGACCCGGATAAGCAGGATAGCGTCCGCTTTCACTTGCTGGCGAAGGCGCTGGAGGTTTTCCGGGCGGGTCAGGGCGGAGAGGGGGACCTCGTTTTCCAACAGCCAGACGCCCAGGTCGAACGAAGGCACTTCAAAACGGACGCGGCGGTTCAATCGGGTTTCGATGTCCAGGCCCAGCGCCTGGGGATCCCCCGATACTTCCGCGTCCGCTTGCACCGGCGCGACCAGGATCCGGACTTTCTTGAAGGTGCTGCGCACGCCGTCGCCCTTGTGCGCCTGCGCGCCGGGGGTGATGACCCGGGCGATGGAATAATCCTTGCGCACTTCCAGCACCTTGATCTGGCCGAGGTCGGTTTCCTCGCGCCCGATGACTTTTTGCGTCACCGGATGAGTCATGGTTTTTCCGTAGCGGATCAGCTTGAGCGTCTGGCCCGGTGTAACGGCCTGGCCGCGTTTGAGGTCGATGGCCACCCGGTCGCCGTTTACCGACAACACGTACCCCTCCAGCACGGGAAACAGCGCCTCGATTTGGCGGACCATGCGGTCGATCCCGGAGGCGCTGTTGCCGGCCGGGGCGTTCTGGCTGAACGCGATCACCAGGAGAATAGGAATCGAGACCTTGATGAATCGGAAAAAGGGAAAGGACATCATCAAACGTCCAGCAGTTGGACGGTCACCTGTTCGCCGCTTTGGAGTTCGTCTTTCTCCAGCGGAAACACCAGCAGTCCGTTGGCGTAGATGGTGGACTTGAGTACCCCCGAACCCTGTTCCTCGGCGGGGGTGACGGTGGTTTCGCGGCCGTCCCAGGAGACGATGGCGCTCATGAAATGCAGGCGTCCGGTTTTTTTGTGGACGGTGCGGGTCAGAGTGGCTTGAAGGGTGCGGAGCAGGATCTCCTCGGCGCCCATCATTTTTTTAATGGCCGGCCGCACAAACTGTTCGAACGATACGAAGGACGAGACCGGGTTGCCCGCCAAGCCGATAACGGGGATCTCGCCGATTTTGCCGAACGCCAGCGGTTTGCCCGGCTTCATCGCCACTTTCCAGAACACCATGTCGTTGCCCAGCTTGTCGAGGCTGGCTTTGACCAGATCATAGTCGCCCACTGACACGCCGCCGGAGGAGACGACCATATCGCATTTCATCGCCCAGTCGAATTTTGCCATCAGGTCTTTTTCATCATCCGCGGCGACGCCCAGGTAACAGGGAATGCCCCCGGCGGAGCGAATCTGCGCCGCCAGCATGTAGCCGTTGCTGTTGTAGATGCAGGGTCCCGTCAGGTTCCCGTCCAGCTCCACGATCTCGTCGCCGGTGGAGAGGATGGCTACCGTCGGCCGCTGACCGGCATAGATGCTGGACCGGCCCACCACCGCCATCATCCCGATATGGGCGGGAGTGAGGGTGACGCCTTTCCGGATGACCACTTCGCCTGCCTTCACGTCTTCGCCGGCGAGGCGGATGTTTTCGCCGACCTCGGCTTTATCCTTGGCGAGGATGCTGCTGCCGTTTTTATCGGTGTCTTCCTGCATCAGAACGGCATCGGCTCCCGGCGGGATCGGCGCGCCGGTCATGATGCGGATCGCCTGATTGTGTTTCAGCGTGACCCCGGCTACGCTCCCGGCGGGAACGTCGTCCACGACTTCCAGTTTGACCGGGTGGTCCGGGGTGGCGGACTGGATGTCCGCGGCGATCACCGCGTAGCCGTCCATTGCCGAGTTGTCCATCGGCGGGTTGTTGCGCCGCGCGATGATGTCCTCCGCCAGCACGCGTCCCAGGGCCTCCTCGATGGAGACTTTTTCGAGGCCCTTCGGTTTTATTTTGGAGAGGATGATGTTGCGCGCCTCGTCCACCTGAATCATTGCCATTTAATCATTCTCCTGTTCCCGTTGCGTGCGGGCGATTTCGTATTCTTCCGGGGTGTTGACGTTGGTGAAATGCGGCCGCTCGGATTGCGAAACGGTCACCTGCTTGAACGGCAGTTCGCTGATGATGCGGGACAGCGACAACTCGCGCCGCGACAGGGCCTCGAACAGGGGTACGATGAACTTCGGTTCGTAAATGGCGCACATCGGCTCGACGCCGATTCCCCCCTTCTGCAAAAAGCAGGTCCCGTAGCGGAGCGGATCGCGCTCGCCCACGATATGTTCGATGGCAACGTCGGTCAGAAACGGCATGTCGCAGGCGGTGATCAGCCAGGCGTTGTCGGGATGGGTACCCATCAAGGTGGCGAGGCCGCCCACCGGCCCCAGGCCGTAATGCTCGTCGTTGACGCGTTCGCAATCCGGCAGATCGCCAAGGGCGCTCAAATCCTGCTCCGCCCGGGCCGAGAGAAAAACGCGTTCGCAATATCGGGAGAGCATCTGCACCATGCGTTCGGTTTCCGACCGGCCGTGGTAGGACAGCGAGAACTTGGGCGTGCCCATGCGCTTGCTCTGCCCGCCGATAAACACGCCGCCGACCAGCGGACGGGCGCAACGGTAGAAATACGCTTTCACGAATTCGTAGATCTTGTCAGCCTCGTCGCGATGGAACAGGGGAGTGCCGCGTTCGCTGTACGAGGTGTCCTCCACCACGCCCTGATGGATGATGGCCTTGATGCCGGGGTCCTCGGCCGGGACCGGCAGTTTGCCTTCGGCGTCGAGAAACACGATTTTGTCGAACGGCGATTTCTTGTACCCCTCGATCAGGATGCCGTCGCATTGTTCGAGGGCGTGAGTGATGGTGCGCTTCTTGAACGGGTTGTCGGCGATCACCGCGCAATGCTCGGGATCGTTGATGGTGACGATGCCGGCTCCCGCCGCCGCTGCCCGCTGGGTGTCCTTGCCCTCTTTGTCCATCTGGAACCGGTGGGCGTCGTGCTTGTAATAACCGATGCGGATGCGGTCTTTCTTGAAGCGCCGGATCAGGTGCTCAAGCAGGGCGGTTTTGCCCACCCCGGAATATCCGGCGAAACAGATGAAGGGGGTTTTGAATCGTTCCCAGTACCGGTCCATGGCAGAAATACCTTATCCCTTTAAAAACAAACGGGCCGGGCCCGTTCAGGGGTCCGTTAACCCATTCAAATATTGGAAATTATATGTATTATTCTCATTTCACCAGGCGCTGTCAACAGGATTTATGAAGCCGCGGCGGGGTGGGGGAGGGGTTTGGGAATCGGGATATGGAGCCCCAGGTAGGCCCATGGTACCCCATCACCGGTTATTCCGAAATCCGTTGTAAATGTCGGGGGGTGTCCCTATTAATGAGCTATTTTTGACCTAATTTTAAAAGGCATGTACCAATTGTGCAACATTTTTCAAATGAGTAAAGGTAATTAAATCAATGATTAGCCTGAAAGGGATGCAAATTTTCATACATTTCGGTCAAGATCGTGTCAATTTTTAATAGTTTACCGTTATAGTTTATGTTATATTTAATCAATCAAAACTAATTTTATCCTATTGTTTGGTTTGATTTAGCGTGGCCTGCGTAGCTCCGGTCCGTACCCTGCTTCGGATGGCATGGAGACTGCAAGACGTAGAACGAGGAGGGAATTTTTCCATGAAAACCAACCGAAAATTAAATGGCGTCCTGGCCGGCGCGTTGCTGGCACTGGTCCTGATGGGTCCTTCCATGGCCGCATCCAAAGACGCCGCCGCTTCCAAGGATGATGCTGCGACCCGCCAGCCGTCGCAAACCGAACCGCTCAAAGTGGCGGCGGTGGGCACAACCGGATTCGGATTTTCCGATGCCGCCAGGGGTCTCAAGCTGACGGTGGATCAGGTGCTGGAAATTGTTACCGACGAGAATTTGAAAAAGGACGAGCAGTCACGCACACTGGCACTCCGCAAAGTGATCGGGCACCGGTTCAATTTCAGCAAGATGGCCATGCACACGCTGGCGAACGTCTGGGACCGCCGTTCCCGCAAGGAACAGCAACAGTTCACCCGGCTGTTCCGGAAGCTCCTGGAAAAATCCTACATGCACATCATTGAAAATTTCCAGGGCGGCAAGGTGCATTTTTTGAGTGAACGGGTCAAGGGCGACTACGCCTTTATCAAAACCAATATCGTGAGTGCGGACCGGACCATCGCCATCCATTACAAGTTAAAGCGGGAAGGCCAGAACTGGCGGGTCTACGACTTCCTGGTGCAGGGCGTCAGCATGGTCCGCAATTACCGTTTTCAATTCACGAAGGTGATCCGGCAGGAATCCTTCCAAGGGTTGTTGAAACGGTTGAAGGAACAGGCCGCCTGAAGAACCCCCCCCTCTATAGGCGGTGTTGGAAAAACCCGGAAGCCTTGGGCTTCCGGGTTTTTTTGTTCAATTCACCGGCAGGGTGACGACAATCCCGCCCATCACATCCAACAACTTAAAATCCCGTTTGAGGCTCTTGGGATGGGCATTGTGGCATTCGACGCAGCCTGGAGCCACCGCTAGATCCGGGTAGATGGATTGAAAGAACAGTTTGCGGCCCACCTGCATCCGGCCGGTATAGGGCCGGATGGGATGGTATCCCACCGTTTCGAGCCCCACCCTTTCAAACTCATTGGCCGGAAGGTTGTTCCTGTTGATGGGCCAGAGACTGATCAATTGAAAATCCATTCCCAGATTCTTTTTTCCGATGAGACGGCTGGTGTTCAACAGGAATTGTGCCGGCAGCATCAGCGAGTTTTCCTTTTCCCAGTTTTCGCTGGCCGAAAGGATCCCTTTTTTTTCGAGGCGGTCCACCACATATTTGGCATAAATGGTCCGGTCCGATTGCAGGACGGAATGCACGTAATCGGCCACCACCTCCGGCGGCAATAAAATTTCACTGCTCGGTTTCTTTTTGAACCGCGGGCCCAGAGGCAGATCGATCACAATGCCGCCCATTACGTCCCCGGATTTGAAATCGGTTTTGGGGCTTTTCGGATGGTGGTTGTGACAGGAGGCGCAGGATGCCGCCACGGCTTTGTCGGGATAAATGGCTTCGTAAAACCACATGCCGTTTTTCTGGACGACCCAGGTGAAGGGTTGGCCCGGGTTTTTCGCCACCTGTTCCAAGCCGAGTTTTTCGGTCGGGGAGCGGGGGGAATTTTCAGGATTGATCGGCCACAAGCTCATCAGCCGGTACCGCATTCCAATGCCGCGCTGATTGGACATCTGGGAGGACATCCTTAAAAATTGAGCAGGCAGGGGCAGGGTGTTTTCCCGTTGCCAGTTCTCGGTGGTTTGAAGGATTCGGGACCGTGCGAGCCGGTCCACAATCGCCTGCGAATATGTGGTGCGGCTGGCCTCGATGACGCCGTGGACAAAATCCGCCGCCCGCCGGGCGGTGATGCCCGAGGGTTTTTCCAGATTATCGGATCGAACGGGAGCGGGGCTGAAAAACAGGGCGAGGATCAAAGCGAAAACGAGAGCCATACGGATCGTGAACCGGTTCATAGCCAACCTTCCTTCCGATATCAAACCGCGTCGCAGGGCCGGAAGCGAGGGGCCCCGGCGGTAGATTATTAATGGTTTTGGATAGGCGTGGTGGGGATTTTTCCGCGAGATTCAGGCCGGCCGGAGGGACCCCATCGATTTATAACCTATGGAGAAAATATAGGTCCTTTTTGTGGAAATTCAATGGAAGGCGGCAATAAATAAGGCGGGACGCGGGGTCCCCCGGAAGACCCTTGTGGAAGGGGCAGG
>CAYPKH010000101.1:0-6454 GCA_964411245.1 uncultured Nitrospina sp. | reverse complement strand
AACTGCGGAAACATGGACACCATCGCCAGCTCCGAACCGAAAGTGAGCGCATAGACGAGACTGAGGATGGCAATCTGACTGAACGCGTATTTTTTTTCGGGGGTGATGCCGCCGGTGATGCGGGGCAGGTTAACCTTTACGCATCGGACGGCGTTTAAAATAAAAAATCCCACGATCAAGGTCCACAGGAAGATTTCCATCCAGAAACCTCCCGGAAAGGCGGACGAGGCGGTCAGCTTCCAGACCAGCAAACCAATGGCGGTGTACAGGGGAATCATGAGGAGCAGTTGCAGGACGAGATCCTTTTTGGAAGTGACTTCGATGGTGTTTTCCAGGCTGACGGGAAACTCCTTGGCGCGTTCCGGCACCTCGCGCGCCCAGCGGTGATATACGCCGGCCCATATCAGGCACAACAGCCCGGAGAAGGCCGTTGCTACTCGCCATCCGATATCCGGTGAAAACAGGGCCGCCATCGGGGCCAGGGCAAACGCCGCCGCGGCTGCTCCGAAATTACCCCAACCGGCATAGATGCCCTGGGCGGTGCCCATGCGGTTCGGCGGAAACCATTCGGCGATCATTTTGATGCCGACGACGAAGCCGGCACCGGCGCACCCCATCAGCAGGCGCGCGATCAAAAATTCCTCGAAGGTGGTCGCGAGTGAAAAATAGAGGGAGACGGCGCCGGCAAACAACAGAAGTCCGGTGAAGACCCGTTTGGGGCCGTAGCGGTCGATCAGCGAGCCGATTACAATGCGGGCGGGGATGGTCAGCGCCACGTTGCAGATCATCAGCAGTTTGATCTGGTCGAAGGTCAGCCCCGCCACCGCCTGCAGGGTGGTGTTGAACGGCGCCATGTTGAACCAGGCCACGAAGGTCAGGAAAAAAGCGATCCATGTCAAATGCAGGATCGCTTGCTGGTCCCGATGGAATCCGAACATCAATAAGGTGGGTTGTCGGGTTAAAGGGCGGGTTCGTTCGAGGTGATCTGGTGGCTTCGCACCAGGCCCTTGTCATCGAACTCCACGATCAGGCTTTTGGAGGTGTCGTCCCCGAGGGCCCGGTACTTGTTCTGCTCATAAATCCAAATGGGATGGCCGTTCTGAACACCGGTTTTGAAAGGTTCCCCGAACATCTGGGCGATATCTTCCTTGGTGGTTTTACCGTTTTCAATGGAATGGGCCTGCTCGACGCTGAAATCCGAGCCCACGGTGCCGCACCCGGCGATCCAGGTAAGACACAGCAACAATGCTACGAGGATGGGTAATGGTCTCATGGTTATGATCTCCTAATGGTTAACCGGATGCCTCGCCCGGTGAGGGAGGCGGTGGGATTGTGCCAAAAATAACGCGGACTCTTCACCGGGTCCCAAGGGATTTTTCATCCAAAGAATACCGGGATTTTATCACGGGTGCGGTCAACTCCAAACCTCAAGTTGTCCGTCAGCGGCATTTTTTTTGAGGGAAATCAGGTGATGATGGTGTACTTTTCCTGATGCAGTTTGGGGTTGATCTTGACGTTTACCTCTATATTGTAGGACTTTTCGATATCATCCAGGTATGAGGTTTCCTCTTCAAACAGAAGGGCGTACACCGGTGGCGACACCTCAATGGTGATGTTCTTCTGGGTCAGGTTGTTGGTGACCAGCCGTTGCAGAGCCCGGATGATTTCGTAACACACCGTGGTGGGCGATTTGATGTGCCCCTTGCCCTCACAATAGGGGCAGGGATCGCACAGGATCTGGCTGAGACTGCCGCGCACCCGCTTGCGGGTCATTTCCACCAGGCCCAGTTCGGAAATTTTCAGGATATTCGTGCGCGAGCGGTCGAACTTCAGCTCCTGGGTCAGGGCGTTCCAGACGATCTCCTTGCTTTCCTCTTTGGTCATGTCGATGAAATCGACGATGATGATGCCGCCGATGTTTCTGAGCCGCAACTGGTAAACGACTTCCTTGACCGCCTCGAGGTTCGTTTTGAGGATGGTTTCTTCAGGATCGGTGTGCCCGACGAATTTACCGGTGTTGACGTCGATCGCGACCAGGGCTTCGGTCTGGTCGATGCTGATGAATCCGCCGGATTTGAGCCAGATTTTCCTGCCCAGGGTCCGGTTGATTTCGATCTCGATGGCGTAGTAATCGAAAATGGGAACGGGTTCTTTGTAGATCTCAATTTTATCCACCAGGTGGGGGAGATAGTTCGCACAAAACTCGATGCATTGTTCGTAATCGATTTTGGAGTCGATCACCAGATGCTGGACGTCCTCGTTGAATAAATCGCGGATCGACCGGAAAATCAGGTTCAGGTCTTCATACAACAGGCAGGGAGCTTCCTGGCTATCGGACCGGCCCTTCAGGTTGTCCCACAGCTTGTGCAGGAAATTGACGTCCGGCACGAAATCCTCTTTATTCCGGCCCAACCCAGCGGTGCGAACGATATAGCCTTCGTCGGGACGGCCGATTTCCGCGACCAGAGCCTTCAGGCGGTTCTTTTCCGCTTCGTCCTCGATGCGGCGGGAAACGCTGATCTGGTTGACCGTCGGCATATAGACGATATGCCGGCCCGCCAGGGTAATAAAGGAGGTGATCCGTGCCCCTTTCGTACCCATCGGGTTTTTGGCGACCTGCACGACGATTTCCTGGCCTTCCTTGAGCAGGTCCTGGATGGGAATGCCGCGGTTGGCCATCCGCGAGGGTTTTCCCTCGGCAGGCGCATCCTCATCCTCCCCCAGGTCAATGCTTTCCGAAACGTCCTCGTCGCTTTCGAATTCTATCAGGTCGATGACGTCGATGTCCCCAACGTATAAAAACCCGGCTTTTTCCAGGCCGATATCGACAAACGCCACCTGCATTCCCGGCAGAATCTTGGTCGCGATGCCCTTGTAGATGTTGCCGACAATCCCCTTTTTGGCCTTGTGCTCGATAAAAATTTCGGCCAACTGATTGTTTTCCACCAGGGCGACCCGAATTTCCCGCGGGTTGGAATTGATGATGATTTCAGAAGCCATAGGCGCTAATGGGTTAAAAATTAGACCATTCAGAATGATTTAATCGATTATATCACGATGGAGAATTTCCGGGTTAAAAATGAAAAATAAGCCCAACCGGGAGAATACTATATTTAAGCTAATGTACGGTGCGGCGCATTTCGATATTCAGGAGCAATCCCAATGCGAAAAAATTGGTGATCAGGGAGGACCCGCCGTAACTGAGCAAGGGCAGGGGAAGCCCGGTGACCGGGAAAATCCCGATGGTCATTCCGATGTTGAAAATAATATATAAGCTGAGAGACGCCACGATGCCCAAAGCCACGAACAAGCCGAACCGGTCCGCCGCCCGGAAAGCAATATTCAACCCTTTGAGAATCAACCCCAGATACAACGTGAGTAAAACGGCCACACCGATGAACCCCAGCTCTTCCGCGTATACCGAGAAGATGAAATCGGTGTGTTTTTCCGGCAAAAAGTTGAGCCGGCTTTGGGTGCCCGCCATCAGACCCTTGCCCCAGAACCCGCCGGAACCCACCGCAATTTTGGATTGAATGGTGTGGTAGCCGGTTTTCAGGGGGTCCAGCTCGGGGTTGAACAATGTCAGGATGCGGGTTTTCTGGTAATCTTTGAGAAAAAACCAGGTGAAGGGGGCCAGCACCACCCCGGTGCCGATCAGCCGCCAGAGGGTTTTGGGATTCAGTTCGATCGCCACGACAAAAACGAAAAATATGAAAATTACGATAAACGCTGTACCCAGGTCCGGTTGCATGAAAATCAACCCGCCCAGCAGACCCGTCATCAGGGCTGGGACGATCAGGTCCTTCAGGTCATATTGGCCGCTGGCCTTGCCGGCTTCAAAATATTTGGCCATCACCAGGATGAGCGCGATTTTGGCAAACTCCGAAACCTGCAGGGTCAGAGGACCGAGATGGATCCAGCGCCGGGCGCCGGAGGAGATGGTTCCGAATAGCAGGACGTAAATCAGGGACAGGACTGTCAGGAAAAAAATCGGGTAGGCATAACGGCTGAGGGTCCGGTAATCCATGAGAAGGGCCAAGAGCATCGCCCCCAAACCGCATAGAATCCAGTATATCTGTTTGATATACAGGTCCCGGTAAAAGGCCTCCGGCCGGGCGTGGTTGGCGCTGAAAATCATCATAACGCCGATAAGCGCCAGCGACAGAATCAACAGGAAATACCACCAATTAAAATTTGAAAATAGTCTTCGGTCCACCATATCAGTCGGTTATCTTAACACAGCTGGGGGGAGCGGCTGCAAACGGTGGGTGGCAAAAGAACAAACCAAAAGGGCTTTGCATAATATCTAATCGCCGGACCCGGCGGCTTATTTTGCATGTGTTTGAGGCGTTTCTGCCAGGTTTATCCACAGCTTTTGCACAAAAGTTGTGGATACTAATAATTTACTTGCCAATAACTTCCGGAAGGGCGGTGGTCACCGGTTACCGGCCGCCGGGGTCCCCCCGGGGGATTTCCTTCCATCAATCCTGGAACCGGCGTACGGTCCATGTTATCCGCTGTTTTGGAAGGAATCCGAAGGCCTGTTTTTCCCGTATGGGCATGCCCATACCCAGCAAGGGGCTTCCGGGTGTCAAAATTTTGATCCACCGATTGGGGCTTCAATACTGTGCAAGCGGAGTGTGCAATTCCGGTATGGCCCGAAATCGAGTTTAGTCCTTGGTATACAGGTATGGGTTGAACGCCAAAATATTGTTACTTGGTTTATCCCATTTTACAGGTATGAATTATGCGATCCAATATTTTAATGTTCCAACTGTGGAAAACTTCGGAAAGTTAATAAATCGGATATAATTTCGTTGGGTGGGGGCCTCGGATTCTATAACCCACTGATTTTATAATATTTTTAGTGAATCGAACTGTTTCGCTCCTGAAACAGTCTAAAAGGGGTAATTTACTGGGCGTGCTCCAATCCAAATTTTCTCACAAGTTATCCACAGGCGGGCAGGGCTGGGATCAAACCCA
Organism: uncultured Nitrospina sp.; assembly: GCA_964411245.1. Classification (GTDB taxonomy): domain Bacteria; phylum Nitrospinota; class Nitrospinia; order Nitrospinales; family Nitrospinaceae; genus SZUA-226. The sequence continues at coordinate 1,471 of CAYPKH010000101.1, read as the reverse complement.
CAGCCGGAAAGATGACTAGCAGAGACGGCGCACCTCAATTCATTGAGACCGTTTTAAAGGATTTTCGGGTTCGGGGGCGGCCGGGAGCGCGGCCCTCATATCAGAAGGCAACGGACTTTCCAGTTGTAAAAGAAGGCCCGTCGCCGGGTGCGTCAATTCCAACCGATGGGCATGCAGGGCCTGCCTCGGCATTTGGGGTAATCCCGGTCCCAGCGTTCCCCCATAAAGGCGGTCCCCTAGAATGGGATGGCCGAGGGACGCCAGATGGACCCGCAGTTGATGCGTGCGTCCCGTTTTCGGAAACAGCCGGACATAAGCAAAACCGTCGCACTGCCGGATCACTTCATAACGGGTCGTGGCTTCCCGCCCGGCCGGGGCGCGGGTGGACATTTTTTTACGGTGCGTTTTGTGCCGGCCGATGGCCGCATCGATCACTCCGGTTTGCGGCGCGAAAGTGCCCTTGGCCAGCGCCAGATAAACCTTCTGAACTTCGCGCTCCTTGAACTGGAGGGTCAGCGACTGCATGCAGGCCTCCGTCTTGGCGGCGACGATCAAACCGGAGGTATCCTTGTCGAGCCGGTGCACGATGCCGGGCCGTTCCACCCCGCCAATGCCCGCCAGGTCCTTGCAATGGTACAGCAACGCATTCACCAGCGTGCCGCCGGCATGACCGGGGGCGGGATGCACTACCATGCCCGGCGGTTTGTCGATGACGATCAGGCAATCGTCCTCGTGAACGATGTTCAGGGGAATCGCCTCCGGTTGCACCTCCAGCGGTTCCGGGTCCGGCACCGCGAGGTCCACCCGGTCGCCCGCCTTCAACTTGTAATGGGCTTTTGCCGGTGATCCGTTGACGGTCACCTGTTCCGCTTCGATCAGCTTCTGAATATAGGAGCGGGTGAGATCGTCCACCGCCCCTGCCAGAAATACGTCCAGGCGCTGCTTGCCGCAGGCGGGGTTGATATCGAATTCATACTGTTGCATGGTAGGGGACCTGGGGGCCGTCGCCGGACCAAGGTGAGCCGGCGGGTCCGGCTATTTTTCCAGCAGGCGCGGCATCAGTTCCACCAGGTTGCAGGGCGGGTTGTTGCTGTTGAGCTGGTGCACCAGAATGTCGTCCCAGGCGTCCTTGCAGGCGCCGGTGGAGCCGGGCAGGGCGAACAGGAAGGTGCCATTGGCCACGCCGCCGGTGGCGCGCGACTGGATGGTCGACGTCTTGATGTTCTGATAACTCAGCCAGCGGAACAGCTCGCCGAAACCGGGAATCGATTTCTCGTACAGCGCCTCAAACGCCTCCGGCGTCACGTCCCGTCCGGTCACCCCGGTGCCGCCGGTGGCGATGACTACGTCGACGTTGCTATCGGCGATCCATTTTTTCAGGACCGCCTGGATGATGGGGATCTCGTCTTTCACGATCTGTTTATCGACCACCTTGTGCCCGGCGGCGGTGGCGCGGTCGACCAGCGTCTTC
>CAYPKH010000100.1:0-6498 GCA_964411245.1 uncultured Nitrospina sp. | reverse complement strand
CCACCTCGCTCATTGGAACCAAAAGAGGCAGGGAGCCGTCATCCAACTGCACGGTCTCGTAAGCGATGCCGATGATCTTTCGTTGCAACAGGGCATCGGTCAACTCGGGCACCGGGGCAAGATGAAGATAGGTGTATAAAATCTGGCCTTCCTTTAACTGATCGAACTCGGTAGGCAGAGGCTCCTTGACCTTGACGATCATCTCCGCTTTTTCGAATACCGCCTCGCCGGATACGATCTGTGCGCCAACCGCTTCGTACTGGACATCGTAAATGCCGCTCCCCTCTCCCGCGCCCTGTTCGATGAGCACGGTGTGTCCGTCGCCGATCAATTCCGCCACCCCGGCCGGGGTCATCGACACCCGGTATTCGTCTTCCTTGATTTCATTGGGAACCCCTATCATCATAAGTTTTCAATCCTTTGTTGCTACTCGTCCGGGAGCCAAGGTCCCGGCCCCGGAGACCATTTGATCTTTCAACCAAAATCTTATAGATTAGTATCTCACCGCGCCCGTTACTATACAAGAAATGGAGTTGAAATCTTTGGAAAAATTGGACCGTCCGGAGGCCGAGACGCTTTTTCAGGAATCGTTCGTGGAAGAGCAGAGCCTGCTGGATCTGGAAAATAAAAATATCGGCCTGGCAGAGTTGAAACGGCTGGCCGAGTGGGAATCGTTCCCTAAAGTCGAAAAGCTGTACCTCAGCAACAACCAGCTGGGCGACCGGGAGGCTGAGGCGCTGGAGAACCTCAAGGGCAATGTGCGCTCCCTGTACCTCAACCACAACATGCTGGGCGACGGCGCGGCGCGCGTTCTTGCGCGGTCGGAGATGGTCAAGAGCCTGACCTGCCTGATGCTGGAGGCCAACAACATCGGCCCGGAAGGTGCCCGGGCGTTTGCCGAATCGAAACATTTCGGGAAACTGGAGGAACTGTTTCTCGATTTCAATCCGATCGGCGCGGAAGGCATCCGGGCGCTGGCGCAATCGGACAATTTCCCCAAACTGGAGGCCCTGCATCTGGACAGCACGCGATGCGGGGATGGCGGGGCGCTGGCGCTGGCACAATCGAACACCCTGACCGGCATCCGGCGGCTGTATCTGTGCAGTAACGGCATCGGCGACGAAGGTGCCAAGGCAATATCAAATTCCGAAAACCTGAAAACCCTGCGGGTGCTCAGCATCTGGCGCAACGAAATCCGCGACGCCGGCGGGGAGGCCCTCGCCGCATCGGAAACTTTCGGCAATCTGGAGCGGTTGTACATGAGCCTCAATCTGATGGAACGGCCCGTGCGCAAAATCATCCGCGGATCGGACCTGGCGAAGCGGCTCAAAACCCTGGTCATGGATTAGGAGGCAGCATGGATGAATACAAAGACGAATACAAACCCACCTACGGCAAACTGTTCAACGTCCTGTTTCACATCGGGGTGATCATCAACGTTCTTCTCGTTGGGTGGCTCTACCTCCTGTTCTTCGGGGTGATTTAAGCCGTCGGCCTCTAGGACGCCTGGTATAACTCAATCAAGGAAACCGCCATGAAAATGTACACCTATATTCTTGCAGTTTTGATTGGCCTTGTGGCTTCGGGGTCCCTGAGCGTAGCGGAGGAAGAGTATCCCACCTATGAAGGGTCCAAGGCGTTTCAGCAGATGAAACAACTGGCCGGCAACTGGGAAGGCACCATGGATATGGGAAAGGGGCCTGAGAAAATCAAAGCCAGCTACCGGGTCACCTCCGCCGGTAGCACCCTGGTGGAAACCATTTTTGAAGATACGCCCATGGAAATGGTTACGATCTATCACGATGACAAAAATCGCAAGCTGAGTTTGACCCATTACTGCGGACTCAACAACCGGCCTAAAATGGTTCTCATCGGCGACAGTGAAAATACGCTGGAGTTCGATCTGGCCGAAGACGCGCCGATCGATGCCGCCCATGAACCGCACATGCACGCCCTCACCTTTACGTTCGCCGGACCAGATGAGATGCAACAACACTGGACACAATTTGCCGATGGCCAAAAACAAAAGGTGGTCGTGATTTCCTATAAACGCGTTCTTCCGGGCAGAAACCTGTAAATTCAAGGCCTCATCCCGGAGTTCCCTTTCAAAGATGAAACCGCTTTAAGAGTTCCTCGTCGTAAATCTGTCCATTCCAAATGGATAGAGTTCGCGGAACCTCCCTTTTATCAGTACCTTGATTGACAATCTTTGCCTAACTTCTTAACCTTTTAAAAAACAGTAATTTTTTAAGGAGTTCCTTTGCCATGGTCAGGTTCCGCATTACCTATTTGTGTTTAGTGCTTTTAATTCTTATAGGGGGGTTCGCTTCCGGCTGCTCCATGTTCCGGGCGGACACGCTGGAAAACGCCGTGAGGGCCGAAGATATCAAAAAAGTCCAAAACTATCTGGATGCCAACGCGAACGTCAATCAAACGAATGAAAACGGCCAAACCCCCCTGCACCTCGCCGCCCGGAAAGGCTATAAAGAGGTGGCGGGCATGCTTATTGGCAACAGTGCGAATGTGGAGGCTAAAGACAACCAGGGCCGGACACCCCTGCATCTCGCGGCGATGGAAGGCGAGGCCGAGATGGTGGATTATCTGACCGACAAGGGAGCCGACCTGAACAGCCAGGATAAAACCGGTCAGAGCGCATTGCATTTCGCGTTACTCAACGGCGAATACGACGTCACTTATATTCTCATTTTAAAAGGTGCACTGGTGGATATAAAGGACCAGAAAAAGTGGACCCCGCTGTACCTGGCCTGTCTGAACGACCGCCCCAAATTCGTGAAACTGTTGATCGAAAAGGGGGCCGAGGTCAACCCAGCCAGCGGGCCGACACCTCTGATCGCCGCCGCCTGGAACGACCACACAGAAGTGGTAAAACTGCTTCTGGATAAAGAGGCATCGGTCCAGGGTTCGCCCAATGCCATCAAAACCCCGATGCACATGGTGGCCGAAAAGGGTTTTACCGATACCGCCGAGATTCTCCTCGCTTACATGGCCGATCCCTACATCAAGGACCGATCAGGAAAACCCCCGATTTACTACGCCACCTATCACGGCCATGAGGGTATGGTGAAATTACTCATCAGTTATGGCGAGGATGTGACCCAAATCATCCCGGACGGCACCACGCTGTTGCACCTGGCGGCTGAAAAGGGACATACCGATGTCGCCGAATTATTGATGCACAAAGGTGCGGTAATCAATGCCCATAATTCAGAAGGGAACACGCCGCTAGAGGTTGCCATCAATTACGGTCATCAAAAGGTTGCGAACGCCATCACGGAGGCGGCCATCAACCAGCAAAAAACGGCTGGAAAATAAAACCCAAAACCCCCTCCCTCAAGTTTCGATGGGGAGGAGGGGGGTACGGGAGGGGCCTTCCCGGCAACCCATCGAATCCGTTTAACTCCCCTTCCTTCAATACCTTCATTGACAACCCCTGCAAAATTTCATAATTTACCGTAGACAATATTTTACCAAGGAGATTCTACAGCCATGAATAAGTCCCCTCTTACCCCCTCCGGCCTTTTCCTGCTGGTTTTTCTGGTAGGATTCGTATCCGCCTGCTCGATGATCAAAACCCATTCCCTCGGAACCGCGGTGAGGTATAACAACCTCGAAGAGGTGCACCGCCACCTGGAAGCCGGTGCGAACACCAATGAACCGGACGAGGAAGGCCAGACCTCTCTTCACTACGCCGCCTATAAAGGAAACAAAGAAGTGGCGGTTCTTCTGGTCAACCACGGTGCGAACGTGAACGCCCGAGACAAAAAAGGCCGGATGCCCCTGCACCTCGCGGCCCACGAAAATCATGCGCCGGTGGTCGATTTGCTGATCGACAAAGGAGCCGATTTGAACGACAGGGATCTTGTCGGGCGGAGCCCGTTATATTACACAACCCTCACCGGAGCTTACGACTCGGCTTTTATACTTCTCCTGAACAAGGCGGAGGTGGATGCCCAAAGCAAGCAGGGCTATACTCCGCTTTACCAGGCCTGTTTGAAGAACCATCCCAGGCTGGTCGGTCTGTTGATCGACAAGGGGGCCGAGGTCAACCCGCCCACCGGTCGATCGCCATTGTTTGGAGCCGTTTGGATGGGCCACAGCAAGGTGGTTGAGGTGCTCCTGAAAAAAAACGCCAATGTCCACGGTCAACCCAAGGCCACCCGAACCCCGATCCACGTCGCCGCTGAAAAAGATTTAACCTATATCGCCGAGCTTCTGCTCAATCATCAGGCCGACCCCTACCGCAAAGACCGGACGGGCAAAACGCCGATTTACTACGCCACCTACCATGGCAATCACCGGGTGATGAAGCTGCTCATCAGCTACGGTGAAGATGTGAACCAGAAGATTCCGGAAGGCACGCTCCTGCACCTGGCGGCGGCAAAGGGACACACTGCGGTGGCGGATCTGTTGATCTACAAAGGCGCCCGGCTGGATATCCCCAACTCCAGAGGCGAGAAACCGCTGGATGTCGCCATTAACAGCGGCCATCAAAAAGTGGCGGACCTGATCACCCGGGAGGCCATCAAGCGAAAAGAGGCCAGCAAATAAGGCACACCTCAAATCCATTGAAAATCGCGGGGCAAGATGAAGTCCCAACCGGGCAATTGAATCCAATCACTGCCACCAAAGGGTTCTTGGTCCGGATGCCCTGTTTCTTCTGTTCCCAACCTTCATTGACACCGCTTCCACCCACCCTTAAACTATTTAAATACAATAATCTATAAGGGAGTCCCCAGACCATGCACCAGTCCCCATTGATTCGCCCAGGTTTAGTTTTTTTAATTATTTTCGGCTTTTTTGCTTCCGCCTGTTCCGTGATGCCAGTTTCCGGTCTGGAAGCGGCCGCTAAATACAATAACGTCAATGAGGCGCGCCGCTACCTGAACGAAGGCGCGGACGTGAACAAAAAAGACGAGCAGGGTCGAACTCCCTTGCACCACGCCGCATACGGTGGCCAAAAAGAAGTGGCTGAAGTGCTTCTGGAAAGAGGAGCAAAAATAAATGCAAAGGATGAAGAGGGCCGGACTCCCCTGCATTTGGCGTCAAAGAATGGTCACGCGCCGTTGGTCGATTTACTGCTCGCCAAAAGAGCCCAGGTCAACAGCCGTGATAAAAAAGGCCGAACGCCTCTGCACCATGCGGCGCTTGGAGAAAGAAACGATGCCGCACTGCTCCTTATCTCGAAGAGAGCCCTCATAGATGCACGGGACAAGAAAGGCTGGACCCCGCTTTATCTGGCCTGCCTGAACAACCTTCCCAAAATGGCCGAGCTGTTGATCAACAAAGGCGCCAAAGTCAATCTAGCCACCGGTCCTTCGCCCTTGATGGGAGCCACCCGTGATGGTCATCTCCAAGTCGTCAAGGTTCTGCTCGACTACAAGGCCCGGGTTCATGGTCCGCCCAAGGCACCCAAAACCCCGCTCCACCTGGCGGCGGAAAAAGAGTATCCCGAAATCGCCAAGTTGCTCCTCGAGTATAAAGCCAATCCAAACCGCCGGGACCGCTCCGGGAAAACCCCGATTTATCACACCACCTACAAAGGAAATGTCCATACCATGAATGTTCTCATTGACCATGGAGTCAACGTCGACCAGAAGATTCGCGAAGGCACCCTGTTGCACCTGGCATCGGAGCGGGGCCAAACCGCAGTGATTCAAATTCTCCTTTCTAATGAGGCGAACCTGAACAAAAGAAACTCCAAAGGGAAAACCGCCTTGGAGGTAGCAATGGCCAATGGAAATCAAAAGGCCGCTGATTTGATCACTCGGGAAACTGTGAAACGCCGGGAGGTCGGAAAATAAAGCGCGTTTCCCAAATCCATTGAATTTGGCGGGACAAGGGGAAACCTCCACTGAGTGTCCGAATCCAACCGCTACCACAAAAGGGTAACCCATCCGGGTGCCCTTTTTTTCTGTTCCCAACCTTCATTGACAATTTATTTTCTTTCATATAAGTTAAGTGCAATTAGAAATTTACCAGGGAGTTTCAGCGCAATGTTTAAATTTCCAGTGGTTCGATTCGGTTTTGTTTTTCTGGTTCTTTCGGGATTTTTCTCCTTCTCATGCTCGATCATTAAAACGCATTCCCTCGATACGGCGGTCCGTTATAAAAATGTCAAGGAAGTGCGCCGCCACTTGAACGAAGGAGCCAACCCCAACACCCAAAACGAAGCCGGCCAAACCCAACTGCACCAGGCCGCACAGATTGGCTACCTGAAGGTGGCCGAGGTTCTTCTCGAAAGGGGAGCGAAGGTGGACGCCAGGGATCATGAAGGCCGAACGCCCCTGCACCTGGCGGCGAACCGCAGTCATGCGCCCATGGTCGATTTGCTGATCGCCCAAAAAGCCAGGGTCAACGACCGGGATAAAAATGGCCGAACCGCCCTGCACTATACGGCCCTCGGATACCACACCGAGGTCGCCCGGGTTCTGCTTTCCAAAGGCGCCGTGGTGGACGCCAGAGACAAAAAAGGCGAAA
>CAYPKH010000099.1:0-6524 GCA_964411245.1 uncultured Nitrospina sp. | reverse complement strand
TGAGCCTGGGGGGGTCAGTGGTGGTATCGAGCACCGTCGAGGGCTGGCCCCCCGGCGCCGGGCCGCCGTCGACAATCACATCCAAGGCCTTAGCGCTCACCACTTCCCCGGCGGTGACCGGTTCCGCCGTGCCGCTGATATTGGCGCTGGGTGCCGTCAGGGGACCATCCAGCGCTTCCAGCAGGCGGCGGGTGAAGGTATACGCCGGCCAACGGACCCCGATCGTTTCCGTACCCGCCGTCAACTCCCTGGGAAGACCGGGAACCGCTTTGAAGATGAGCGTCAGAGAACCAGGCCAGAACCGCTTCATGAGGGTGCGGGCGGGGTCCGTTATTTCACGGGTGAACGATGGCAGTGGGTCCAGGGAGTGGATCAATACCAACAGCGGCTTGTCCGCCGGACGTTGCTTGATCCGGAAAATTTTGGAGACGGCTTCGGGATTGAAGGGATCGGCGCCTAACCCGTAAAACGTGTCGGTGGGAAACGCGATCACCCCACCGGATTTTAAAACCGATTGGATATGTTGAAGAGCCTCCCGGCAGGCCTCCGGCTGATCCCAATCGACGGGAAGGATGTCAGCCATGCGCGGACTGGAGCTTCCGGTTTTTGGCTTCCACCTGTTTGACCATATCCTTTTTGTACTGTTCCAGTTTTTGGGTCAGCTTGGCGTCACCCAGCGCCAGTATCTGAACGGCAAGAATGCCGGCGTTTTTCGCTCCAGCCCTGCCGATGGCCATGGTCGCGACGCTCACCCCGCCCGGCATCTGCGCCGTCGATAACAGCGAGTCGAACCCCTGCAACGGACTGGAGCCGATAGGCACGCCGATCACCGGCAGAGTGGTTTCCGCCGCCACGACCCCCGCCAGATGGGCGGCCGCTCCCGCTCCCGCGATTAAAACCTGAATGCCGCGTTTGCGGGCCTGGTCCACATATTTTTTTGTGCGGGCCGGGGTCCGGTGCGCGGAGGTGACCAGGACCTCGTTGGCGACCCCGAACTGGTCGAGGATTTTCGGGGCCTCGCTCATAATGGCATAATCCGAATCGCTTCCCATCATAATGCCGACCCGGGGATTTGCGGTTTTCTTTTTGGAAGTGGCCAAAACGCTCTCCTTTATAAAGGGCAGGTTTTTAGAACCTTGAGATTTTATAGCAAGTTTGCAGAGTCAGATCAAGCAATGGTTGACATCGCCTTCCCGAGACTAGGGGACGGTCTGCGCCGAGGGGATATGCTTTCCCCGCCCGTGCTTGATTTCAGGAATCAGCATCAGGGTGGCCAGTATCATCATCGCAAACGAAACCATCCCGATAGCCGGTGCCCCGATGTGCTGGACCGTCCAGAACCCGACCAGCGGTCCCAGGGTTCCCCGCACCCCGGTCAGAAACACATGCACCGACATATAAGCCGCCACTTTTCCGGGTGGCGCGTACTTGGTGACCCACAGGCTCCACGCCACCGTTCCGCCGCCGAAGGCGATGCCGATCAGCGCCGAGGCGAGACCGATCACGTAAGGGTTCTTGGTCAGAAAGAACAGGCCGACGCCGAACGCGAAAAGGATATTGATGATCATGCGCAAAACGATGAAATTCATGCGGTCGAACAACCGCGCCAGCAGCGGGGCCGAAAAAGCCCGCATGAGGTCCGGGACCACCGTTATGATGATGGCGACAAACAACGCCGATCCCGCGATACCGTAGGTGCTGGAGGTGAGGTAATCGACCCGCAACGGAAGCACCCACAGGTTGGCGAAGCCCATGATGAACCAGGTCAGCAGAACGTAACCGAAAGACCGGTCCTGTACCACCAGTTTCAAGTGGGTGAACGGGTTGGTGTGATTGTGGTCCTCGATTTTTTGAGACGGCATGCGCCAAATAGCGTACGCCTGACCCAGTGCCGCCACGCCCAGGGCGATCAGAACCCATCGGAATAACCCCGGATCCCGGTCCATCGCCCAGGAGCCGAGAAATCCCGAGAGCACAGAAACCAGCACCGTGACCAGCACCGCTTTGGAAAACAAAGAACCGCGCCGGTCCGCCGGATAGTTGTCATGATAAATGGAGGTCAGAAAGGGGATGATGGTCGTCAACAGCATGAACCCCAAAACCACGCACAGAGTGTAGGTCCACAGCGAACCGGTGGTGGCGGCGAGTATCAGGAACACTCCGGCCAAAATAATCGGCAGACTGCCGCACACGGATTTTTTCAATTGCGTCAGAGCCGCGTAGTGAAACAGAAACAGCGAAAACAGCATTCCGATGAACGAGGCGGAGCCGATCAGGGATTTGGAAAACAGATCGGCGTCGAAATATCGGATGGCGATGAACAATCCGAAGGTTTGCGTACCCGAGGTCAGCACGCCGTGAAAAAAACCGCGCAGCAGGTCCCATCGAAAGGTTTGCCGGACCAGGCCTTCGGCGTCCGGGTGGGTGGATGCGTTCATCAAATTTTTATGGTCCTGAAGAGGCACGGCCCAGGCGGAAGGCCGCAGGGCCACTGTGGGAAACCGGCAAGGTCGACCGGTGCATGTTGTGTTGCATGGCAATCAAGGTTATAACAAGGGAGAGCGCGCGTCCATGAAAAACCGCTCTTCGCCGTCGTGAAGCCATGGCTGGAATGAACCGTTATGCAACCGAACCCTTATAAAGTAGAAATCCTGATCATCGGCAACGAGATTATCAGCGGCTTGGTGCCGGACACCAATTCCGGCGTCATCACCCGGCGGCTGGAGAGGCTGGGGATTCCCGTGACCCGCCACGTCGCGGTGGGCGATGAAGAAGGAGAAATCACCGATGCCGTGCAACAGGCGCTGGCGCGCGTCGATTGCGTCATTCTCACCGGCGGGTTGGGCGCGACGCACGACGACATCACCAAGCGCGTTCTGGCACGGATGTTTGATTCCGCGCTGGTGACCGATGAGAAAGTCAAACGCCGGATCGAAAAACTGTTCCGGGCGCGCGGCAGGGAAACGCCACAGACCGCCTACCTCCAGGCCGAGGTGCCGGAAAAAGCCACCGTCCTGTACAACGCGAAGGGCACCGCGCCGGGCCTGCTTTTTGAAAAAGAAGGCCGACGCGTCTATTGCCTTCCCGGCGTTCCGCTGGAAGTGGAACATCTTTTGGAGACCTACATCGTTCCCCATCTGGAACCGATGGGAACCGTCAAGATGCAGCATCGGATTTTGAAGACCACCGGGGTTCCCGAGTCCACCCTGTGGGAGGAGATCGGGTTAGTCGCTCCTCTCGAGGAACACGTGAAGGTGGCCTCGCTGCCTTCGCACCTCGGTGTTCGTATCCGATTCACCGCCACCGGCAAGGACTGGCAAGAAACCGCCGCCAACCTGGACGCCGCCGAAAAACTGTTACGCCAGAAAATCGATCACCATATTTTTGCGGTCGATGACGAAACCCTGGAGGGCCGCATCGGCAATCTGTTAAAAAAAAGCCAACAGACGCTGGCGGTGGCGGAGTCCTGCACCGGCGGGTTGATCGCCCACCGCCTGACCAACGTCCCGGGAAGTTCGGACTATTTTCTGGAAGGGGCGGTGACCTACAGCAACGAAGCGAAGCAGGCCCGGCTGGGTGTGGATCTGTCGCTGATCGAAGCCCACGGCGCAGTTAGCCCGGAAGTGGCCACCGCGATGGCGGAAGGTATCCGGCAACAAGCGGGAAGCGATTTCGGACTTTCGGTGACCGGCATCGCCGGGCCCACCGGCGGCACGGCTCACAAACCGGTCGGACTCACCTTCATCGCCGTAAGCGGTCCGCAGGGAACCCGATGCGAACGATTCCTCTTGCTTCAGGACCGGGTCCGCAACCAGCAACGCGCCGCCCAAGCGGCGTTGAATCTGCTCCGCCTGGTTCTATTTGATGAATCCTGACCGGAATCCGTCTGTCCGCCGGCGCCTTACCGTGTTACCCTTTTAATATGGAAACGATCCAGTGTTCTCAATGCGGAAAGGAAATTGACGGCGAACAGGACCTTTGTCCACACTGCGGCGCCGTTGCCAAGCCGATTCCCAATTATCCGCGTTTTAAGGGAGGGGGGATGTTTATGGTGATGTGGATCTTTTTTGTGATCCTCGTCGTCATCCTTCTGGTTACCCTGGTTGCCATTTAAAAGCCCTCCCGTTTCGGCGATTGCAGAGACGCTTTGAATGGAAGAATCAATATCATCCCCGCCACGAAACCTCCGATGTGGGCCATCCACGCCACGCCACCTCCGACGTTCCCCGAAGCCATGTTGCTGTAGATTTGGAGCCCCAGCCACAACAGAAGCAGGATCGCCGCCGGTATCCGTATGATGGTGACCAGGATTCCGAGAAACACCAGCGTCTTCACCCGCGCTTTCGGAAACAGCACCATGTAGGCCCCGAGGATTCCGGAAATGGCGCCACTGGCGCCGACCATCGGAATCCGGGACCCGGAATCCATGTACACATGGCACATCGCCGCGATCACCCCGCACACCAGATAAAACATGATGAACCGCACCTTACCCAGAACATCCTCGATGTTGTTGCCGAAGATCCAGAGGTAGAGCATATTGCCCGCCAGGTGCAGAAACCCGGCATGCAGGAACATCGCCGAAAAGACGTTGGGATAGGTCTGGATCGGCGATTGCATCAGCTCGTAGGGCACCAGGCCGTAATTGAGAAACAGCGAGGCGGCTTGACCGGGATAGGAAAACTCCCAGAAAAACACGAAGATATTGGTGCCGATCAGCACGATGGTGAGCAGGGGAAAATGCTTCGTCGGGTTCTCGTCATGAAAGGGAATCATGCTGTGTTTTGTTCGGGTTGGAAAGGTGAATATGATAGACTCTGGAGTGATTCCTAACCCGATTATATAAAAAAAATCCCATGAGTGAAAGCCAGGATGCACCTATTTTAAGGCCGGAAGGGGAGGTCCCCGAGGTCCGGGTCCGGCCCGAGGAATCGCCGGAATGGGTGATCGCCACCTACCGCAAGCACCGGCTGGCAGAGGTCACCTCCGAGTTGAACGCGGAGCTGGGCGAAGGCCGCGGCAACGAGGTTTACATCGAGCCGGTTCTGCTCGACATGAATCCCAAGGAGCATCGCCAGAGCCTGCAGGAACAGGTGTTCCACAACCCGCGCGAAATCACCGAGAACCTGCTGGATGTCCAAACCTCCAAGGTCATGCTGGAGGCGGATTCCGGCATGGGCAAAACCACTTTTCTCAAAGTGTACCAGGAGCGGCTCCTGACGCCGGAAGATCCGGGCGAATATCCCATGCCGGTTTACTTCGATCTGTCGCATCTGCCGGAGGGCACCGGGTTCGTGGAATTTTATCCCGAACTGTACCGGCAGATCACGGCGGTCATCCTCAAGGAAAAAGAGGAACAGCCGGACCTTGAAATCCGCGAACCCCTGCTGGAGCGCACCATCAAGCGTCTGGTGTTGACCGGGCAGATGCTGTTTCTGCTCGACGGGTTCGATCAACTCCTGCCGGAAGACCGTTTTCAATTTTATTTTGACGCGGTGGTCGACGGCGACGCCCTGCGCGATAACTTCGTTTATATCGTTACCCGCCCGGTCGGGTTCGGGCCCTATGCCACCACATCGATCGTCAAGCGGGGGGAGGACTCGACTTTCCGCGCCGCCATCCAACCGGTCAGCGATCTCCAGCGCCGCCATTACCTGCCGTCCACCGTGTTGAAAAACCAGGCGGAAAAGTTCCAGTTGTTTTACCCGGAACTGTTTGAAAATCCTTTTCTGCTCAAAATGATCCGGACCCTGGCCGACGCCGAAAAACTGGGAGATGTCACCTCCCGGACGCAACTGTTCGCAGCCTGGATCGATCATGTTTTGACCCGCGGGGAACAGGCGGAACCCGATGCAAAGATGCAACAATGCCTGAAGACTCTGGAAGAGATTGCCCTGCAATTGTTCCGGGAGGGACACCGGCAACGGTCCCAGGAGGTGGAAACGGGATTCGAACTGAAGCGGTTTGAAGAGCGCGGCGCCCATTTGAAACAACTGTACGCCGAGGGTCAAATCCGGGCGCCCTTCGACCGTCTGATCCAGTCGACCCCCACGCGCTGGGAGTTTCGTCATCCCCTGTTCCAGGAGTATTTCGCGGGACGGGCGCTGGCCCGCGACACGGAATGGGAGTCCACCCTGCGGGAACACGGGCGCGACGACACCTGGCAACACCTGTTCCGGTTTTTCGCGGGAACGACGTCCACCTCCGCCGACACGCTGGTGGATATCCTGCTGGAGGAGGGCGCGCTGTTTCTGGCGGGCCATGTGTTGCCCGAAGTCGAAACCGTTTCCGAAAACCGGCGTTTGCTGGTCGGCCAGTTGTTGAAATACCAGTGCCCCGAAGCGCAACCCCAGTTTGCCAAGAACCGGCTGGTACGGCTGGAAGCGGTTCTTGAGCACAATGACAGCAAGGTTCTGGAGACGTTGCCGCGCAATCTCTTCAAGCGGGAGAAACGCGACTCCCGGATTCTTTACAGCCTGCTTGAATTGTTGGCGGCCCTCCATAATATCAACTGGAAGAAAATC
>CAYPKH010000098.1:0-6569 GCA_964411245.1 uncultured Nitrospina sp. | reverse complement strand
CTTCCGGTTTGGCGATAATAGGACGAACGTTTTCATAGTTTTTTATTAATTCGATGTCGTCGGAGAATGAGGACATCAGGGCCATTTCGGTTGCCCCATCAATGCGTTCGTTGATATCGACCTCCCTGACCTCATCCATTTCGGTGCTTCGGGCATAACCGGACAGGTTGAGAATAACCGAAGACATGTGTTTGGAGCGTTTGAGCACCTTGTCGGCCAGTTCCCGGATTTTTGGAATGCTATCCTGTTCTGTGATCGCTTCGGTGTAAGCCATCACCGCGTACAGGGGGTTGTTGATTTCATGGGCGATGCCGGCCGCCAGGGTCCCCAGCCCGGCAAGTTTGTCGGTCCGGGTTAATTGATCCAGAAGATCTTTTTCTTCCGTAATATCTTTCATGATCAGGCCGATCCTCCGGGCATTTTCATTCTCCAACATCACGTCGAAGAATTGATAGGCAAACACCTGGTCCCGAAGGGCAACTGTTGCCCGTGTATCCTTTGAAGGCTCGGCCTGTGAGGGGTTTAACGGGTCCTTCGGTGCGTATTGGTCCTGGTCCAGCGAT
The DNA here is from genome assembly GCA_964411245.1 of uncultured Nitrospina sp. Classification (GTDB taxonomy): domain Bacteria; phylum Nitrospinota; class Nitrospinia; order Nitrospinales; family Nitrospinaceae; genus SZUA-226. The sequence continues at coordinate 6,006 of CAYPKH010000098.1, read as the reverse complement.
GCGTTGGACGGGCGCTTTCCGGATTGGTAGCTTCCCAGTTCCACCGCCATCTGGTTCCACGCTTCCGGGGATTCCAGAGACACGCCGCCCAGCCGCTGTCCCAGGTAGATGGTAGGTTTGGAACCCGATAAAGTTTCAAACGCCGCGTTGGCGTACTCGATTTTCAGATCGGTATCAAAAATGACAATAACTTCCGGGACGCTCATCAAAATACTTTCGGTATATTTTTTGAGATAAATCACTTCCTGGGTTTTGGCTTCCACCTGTTCCTCGAGTCCTGTGAATGTCTTTTGGAGGAGCTTGCTCATGGTGTTGATTTCTTCCGAAAGGAATTCGATTTCATCCCCGGTTTTGATTTTCAGTGGAGCGACTTTTTCGCCCCGGCCGATGGATGCCGCCGCCTGTTGTAACTGGCGGATAGGCTGGACAATCTTGTCAGCCGCCAGGGAACCCATGATAACGATCAAGAGAATGGAAAATACTCCGGCGCCCGCGATCCAGGACAGCAGGTTTCGGGTCGGGGCAAATAATTCGTCCGAGGACTGCCAGGCGAACGTAAACCACCGATGATTGATGGAAGCTAAAGTGTGCCGGCTCGTATGTTCCAGAGGAGAGTAGCCAATGATGGAGACGTCTTCGCTCCCATGCCCATCCCCCAGGGTTTGAACCCAGGCCGCCGAGAGACCGGTGACGGCTTTGACCAGTTCAGGAGGGGCCAACTGGTGTCCGGTGGGTAAAATCGGGCAGGTCAGCACCACGCCGTCGGAATTGATCAGCATCACGTGGCCCGTTTCGCCGAAGGTGATGGGATCGAGGGAATAGTCAAAAAAATCCTTGACGGCATAAATCCGGTGTAACACACCCACCTTTTGTCCTTCATGGTCTTTGACGGGTACTGCAAATTCAAATAGGTAGCGCTCTGTCCGGCGGTCCTGCAACAGAGGGCCGATAAAGGTATCCAGTTTTTCGGTCATGATGTTTTTCCAGGAAGGAAGTTCGCTGTTCAAAAAATCGGGATAAAAGTTGAAACTGGATACCAGCACTCCTTGGGTGTCGGTGACGAATAAGGCTAATGTGTTTTCGGAGGCATAGGGGTCGTTCTTCAAAAAATCCTTCAGTACATGGCTGGCCCGATTGTTGGCGGGAGAGGTGCCCTGTAGATCTTGATTTTCCCAGGCCAGGGTTTGTTCGCGCAATTCCTGGCCGATTTCAGAAAGAGGAACCTTCTCTAAAAACTTGTTGTGTTCCGTGACCGAAAGGATCAGCGTGGGATGCCTTGCCAGGCGGGTAATTTTTAAAAGCTCCTCTTTCATCAGGAGATCAATTTTGGTCGAAGTTTCGTAGGCGAGGGCCTTAAAACTGGAACCGATGACTTTCATCAGGGACTTGTTGCCCTGTTGATATGAAATTATCATCGCCAGAACCAGTGGAATCGCTCCGACTGCGATCACAATGAAGATCAATTTCTTCTTCAAGCCCATATGCATTAACAAAGATTGGGGTTAGATGAATTTGGTTTTAGAAGCATTTCCGCGCAACTTTGTTATAAAATGTGAAGACCGGTCCCTGATTTAATTAATATATGCATCTTTTTACCACATTTCATTTATTTTTTGTTTTTTCTAAATAAGATAAAAATGTGAAAATGCTTGAAAAATTAAGTAATTTTGCCCATTCTTAGGGCGGGCTCCCCTAAAAGTACCCCAATTTGCTTTATCGGACAATTAATAATATTCTTTACTGAAACTAAGTTTTTGAAAAATATATGATTGTAAGCTTTAAACGGCTTGGCGGGGATGACCTCTCATGAAAATGGTCGAAAGTTACATTCGGTATGAAAAGCTGGAAGCAGTGCGGGAAAAACTGTTTGCCCTTGGGATTCCCGGTATGTCGGGGTCCGAGGTCAAGGGCATCGGCAAATCCCTGAGCCAGATGGGGTCCGACCCCGAACCCTGCGGACCGGCCACCTGGGCGACGGCAAAATATTCGTCCAGCCGGTGGAAGAAGCCATCCGGGTGCGCACCGGGGAAAAGGGAGCGCAGGCTTTAAATTTCATGCATTTTACAAAAAAAGTGGCGCGGTCCCGGCCCAGGGCCTATTTTTACGAAAAGATAGTGCGTTCTCCCTGGAGGGGAAAAGCCGAATATAGGCATCGAGCATAATCGATGCGTGAACCACTTTATTACCCTAATTTTAAGACCTTCTAGAAACCTATGAAGGGGGTTGCCATGGCTAAAGGAAAAATTATGGTTGTGGATGATGAAGCTGAAGTTCGGGATATAATTAAGCTGCAGTTGGAACAGAATGGGTTAAACGTATTGGAAGCGGTGGACGGACAGAACGCCATCGACATTCTAAAATCCGGAGACAATATGGTAAATGTCGGCGTGATTCTGTGCGACATACGGATGCCCAAGGTCAACGGGGTGGAATGCATTCATTTTCTTAGAGAACAAGCACCGGGAATTCCCATAGTTGTTATTACCGGATATCCGGATCCTGAACTGGCGACCGATTTACTGGAAAAGGGTGTCAAGGAGTACTTGGTCAAACCCGTGGAAAAGGAAAAATTATTAGCGGTGGTGGAGAAACAAATCGCTGCTGGAAAGGAAATTAACTTTTAATCGATAACGACCTCCGGATTGAGTAACATAAGGCTTTGCAATCTGTACGGTTGCAATGCCTTTTTTTTTCGTCTACATTGGTTGCTTCTTATGAAAATGATCAAATGTTACATTCGGTACGAAAAACTGGAAGCGGTGCGGGAAAAGCTGTTTACCCTGGGGGTTCCTGGGATGTCGGTGTCCGAGGTCAAGGGCATCGGCAAACCCCTGAGCCAGATGGGGTCCGACCCCGATCCCGAAAAGAGCAAGGTTCCCCTGTTCCATCCGCGGATAGAAATTTCCCTGGTCCTGGAGGACGATAGCGTCGATGAAGTGGTCGACGCCCTGATCGCCACCCTGCGGACCGGCAACCTGGGCGACGGCAAAATATTCGTCCAGCCAGTGGAAGAGGCCATCCGGGTGCGCACCGGGGAAAAGGGAACGCAGGCTTTATATTGAGTGGGATCCTGAATGACAGGTTTTAACCCCGGAAACGGTTCGCGCCTCGATACCGGCTCATGCCCATGTCCCTGATTGCCGATAACCTGAGTTCCGTCAAAGAGCGCATGGCGCGGGCCGCCAAAAAATCGGGACGCAATCCCGAAGAGGTGCGTCTGGTGGCAGTGACCAAAACCGTTCCCGTTGAACAAATTGCCGAAGCCGGCGGGATCGGTGGATGCGTATTCGGCGAGAACCGGGTGCAAGAGGCGCGTCCCAAAATCGAAACCCTTGGGACCGAAAACTACCGTTGGCATTTCATTGGGCATTTGCAGAGGAATAAAGTAAAGTATATTCCCGGCCTGTTCGAATTGATACATTCGGTCGACCACTCGGAGCTGGCCGGGGAAATCCACCGGCACAGCCTGAAGCACGGAACGGTTACCCCGGTGCTGATTCAGGTCAACGTGTCCGGAGAAGCCCGCAAATCCGGAGTCGCGCCCAACGATCTGGAAGAACTGCTGGAGGGGGTGACACATTTGGACGGCATCACCGTCCGGGGATTGATGACGATTCCGCCGTTGGACCCGGACCCGGAGCAATCGCGAAAACATTTTGCCGCTTTGCGGAAGTTGCGGGACCGGATGCGGGCGCTGGAGATGGAAAAAATTTTCATGGACGAATTGTCCATGGGCATGTCGGACGATTTTGAAGTGGCGATCGAAGAAGGCGCCACCTGGGTGCGGGTGGGCACCGCCATTTTCGGGGCGCGGGTTACGCCTTAATGAAGTAAAGGAACATGGAGATGCGGTTGTGCTGAAAAATAAAAAAATAGGGTTCATCGGCGGCGGCAACATGGCCGAAGCCCTGATCAAGGGTTTGTTGTCGGCTTCGTTCATCGAAGCCAAAAACCTGATGGCGTCCGACGTTTCCGCCGAACGGCTGGAGCGGTTGCACAAGCAGTATCACGTCAAAACCACCGGAGACAACCAGGAGCTGGCGAAGAAATGCGATATCCTCCTTCTCGCGGTCAAGCCGCAGGCCATGCCAGAGGTGTTGGACGAAATTGCCGAATGGGTCGACCATAAAAAACTGGTCATTTCCATCGCGGCGGGTGTTCCCATCAAGGCCATCGCCGACCGGTTGAGTCCGGACGGCAAGAAAAAACTGGGAGTGGTGCGCACCATGCCCAATACCCCGGCGCTGGTTCTGGAAGGAGTGACCGCGCTGGCGGCCAGTCACAAGGTTTCCGCCGCTGATCTTAAGGTGGCGCACCGGATTTTTGAGGCGGTCGGAAAAACGGTCGACGTGAGTGAAGCGAATCTCGACGCGGTGACGGGATTGAGCGGCAGTGGACCGGCCTACATTTTCATGATCATCGAAGCGTTGTCCGACGCCGGGGTCAAGATGGGTCTGTCCCGCGACGTCGCCAACATCCTCACCTTGCAAACCGTGCTGGGTTCGGCCAAACTGGCACTGGAAAGCGGCAAACATCCCGCCGAGTTGAAGGATATGGTCACCTCCCCCGGCGGCACCTCCATATCCGGCCTGCATACCCTGGAAAAGGGAGGACTTCGGACCACGCTCATGAACGCCGTCGAAGAAGCCACCAAACGGTCCCAGTGGCTCGGCCAAAACGCGGAAAACAATCGCCCGCCCAAAAAAAAGAAGTAGTCCACCGCGGATTTTGGCGCCGGATTGTTGACAGACTCGAGACTCCTGCCCATATTTATAATAGGGAGAGGCAATGGGGCCGGTTCCTGTTATAGCCGAAGGAAAAGGTTTAAACGGAAGTAAAGGGTACGTTCAGTCGGCTATAAGACGGTTGGGGTTGCCTCCGAAATTGTCGGTAAATGAAGGCAACCCCGGGGATCTTTTTTCCGCAGAGAATGCGGAGGAAAGGTCTTTTTTTATGAATAAGTTACAGACTGCCCTTGCCCTTGTATTTCTGCCATTCCCCCCAGCCGCACAGGCCCAGCCCGGTGAACAGAATCCAGGTGGGATGCAGCACTTTTTCAGGATCGTTGATATACAGGATCAGCATTAGCACCACCCCGGCCATGGTGATGATCAATCCCCAGTACATCTTTTCCATGCCCTGAATGAACAGGTCCGGGTCTTTCATTTGCTTGCGGATTTCGGGCTTCAGTTGAAAACGGAACATGTTATTTTCCTCCGCCTTCCGGGGAGAGGGCTTCATTCAATCGCCCGGAGCGGAATCCTTCCGGGTCGACCGTCACTGCACTAAAACCGATTTCCAGCAACCGTTGGCGGACCGGCTCGAACAGGTTTTCCCTATAAAAACGCGGCAAGTCTTCCTTGAGGAGTTCGATCCGCGCCGAATCCCCGAAATGCCGCACCCGCATTTGCCGGAAACCGAGGGAGATCAGAAAATCCTCAGCATGTTCGATCATCGCCAGTTTTTCCGGAGTGACGGCCTGTTCGTAGGGGATGCGTGAGGACAGGCAGGGCATGGCTGGTTTGTCCCAGACCGGGAGGCCCAATTGCCGGGCCAACTCGCGCACGTCCTGTTTCGTGAACCCGGCTTCGCAGAGTGGACTGCGCACCCCCGCCTCGCGCGCGGAGACCAAGCCGGGGCGGTGATCCCCCAGGTCGTCCATGTTGGTGCCGTTGACCATATGGCTCAAGTTCTGCCGATGGGCGACCTCCCGCATTCGGGAATACAATTCGGTTTTGCAGTAATAGCACCGGTTGGCCGGGTTCGCCGCGTAGTCGGGGGAAGCGACTTCCGCGGTGTCGATGATCTGATGCTCAACCCCGAGAGTGTTCGCCAATTCAGTCGCCGCTTCCAGTTCGCGCCGGGCCAGGCTGGCGGAGTTTCCCGTCACTGCCAGCGTCCTGCCGCTCAGCACGGAATACGCCACCGCGAGCACCAGAGCGCTGTCGACCCCTCCGGAATAGGCGACCGCCACACTGCCCATCTTCCGGAACAGGGATTTCAATT
>CAYPKH010000097.1:0-6625 GCA_964411245.1 uncultured Nitrospina sp. | reverse complement strand
CTGCAACGCAAAGGTTTCAGCGGTCACATCATCTACCAGGTTCTGGATTAACCTCCGTCCACTGACAAGAAGCCAGGGAAGCCTGAAGAGTCATTGCCATTGAAACAACCGGCACAATAAAGTGGAGAGTTTGTTTCAATAGGATCGATTATCAGGAATCCCTTTATAAATGATTTTTTTTTGACTGGAAATTGAGGAAATGACATAATCCGAAGCAGATTCATGAAAAATGCCCGGCTTTAAGCGATGATTCGCTGAATCGAGGCAAATTTTCAAAAGTGTTAGTGGTTAAATGAAAAATGTCAGCTTAATCAACCCCTTCATTTTCTTAAACGGATCCAGGTCCATTTAAAAATAACGATCCACCCATCCCCATGAATCGTATTGAAGAGACCGTTTTCAACCTTGTAAAAAAAAACTATCCAGACAAAAACATTGCCATCCTGGAATTATGCCCCGGGGCCGGAGATCTGACCGAAGCGTTGCTGAGGTCTGATTACAAAAATTTGGAAGCCATGGATATCTACCCGGAAAATTTCAAGGTGGAGGGGGTAAAGTGCTATTCGGGAAACCTGAATGAGGATTTACCTTTCGGGAGTGAAAAATACGATTTGGTCATCGCCGTCGAGGGCATCGAACATTTGGAAGATCAATACCACTTTGCCAAGGAATGTTGCCGGATTTTAAAACATGGAGGAATTTTGATCATCACCACCCCCAATATCGTCAATTTCGCTTCACGGGTCAAATTTCTATTTACGGGTTTTTATTCCTTATGCACCCAACCTCCCAGCGAGTTCAAAAAAAACTGGGCCATAGAACACATCGCCCCCCTAACCTTCTGGCAGTTGCGTCATGTATTACATACTAACGGTATGTTTATCCAGGAAATTCAAACCGATTACATCCGCAGAAGCTCCTTACTGGGAATTCTGCTCTACCCATTTTCCTACTTGACCACCTACCTAAACGTCACCAATCGGCCTAAGGAGATTGATCCCCGGCAATTAAAGGTGAACAAGGAAATCAACCGCCAAATGCATAGCAAAAGTCTATTTTTGGGCCGTACGATGGTGGTCACTTCCCGCAAAGAAGAACATGATTACGAAAAGCGGGAAGATCCAAGACGGCTCAGCTTCATTCCTAAAAACCCCATGGCCACCCCAATAAACATGCCTCCAAGGATATCCGACGGGTAGTGGACCCCCAAATAAATACGGGTCCACCCTACCCAAATGGCGAGAAAAAAAGCCACCCAACCGCTCTTCCCAAAAAAACCCGCCCAAAGAGTGGCTAGCGTGAATAAATTGACGGCTTGTGTTGATGGAAATGAAAAGGACGCAGAGCAATAAACCCTATTAATAAAAAAGTTATCCTGATTGCGGATAAAATCCAGGGTGGTGCAAGGTCGGGGACGGGCTATCAGCGGTTTTAAAATATTTTCAGAAATCCCATCAGCCAACAAAATGGTGATGGCTGCTGTCAGGATAAATAGCAGTCCTTGTTTTTTTTTGAGATATAAAAAGGCCAATATCGTGGCCACACCGGGCCACAAAAAAGTGTTTTTATCTGTTAATATCAAGGTCCAAATAGTAAGCGCTTCAGATTGAAAATAATTGTGGGTCCAATTCAGTGTGTTAAGTTCAAAATCCATTTTTCTCCATAAGTTTGAGTAAAATCACCCGCCGCTGACCGTTATACCACTTTTTAAATTACAGTTTCTACATGGAGTTGAAAGACCTCCAGGCCGTGGTCCGAGCGAAAAAACCCGGCAACCCTCTTTAAATGAACAGAGGTCACCGTGTTTCCAAAACATCCTTAGAGCGAAAATATTCCGCCACCTTGACAGCCAGATATTTTTACTCTCCGCAATTATATAGGGTAACGGTTTACGATATCCCCAAAAAGGTTAATTCCTTGCTATGCTTGACGAAAAGACGTTACGCCTTACAATAAAAGGATGATCGAAAACATCTCGAACCTCCCTCCCTGGATATTCACGCTGTTTGGATTGCTCTTCGGGCTGGCGGCCGGCAGTTTCGCCAACGTCTGCATCTCGCGCTTGCCGAAAAAGCAGTCGGTGGTGTCTCCTCCCTCGCATTGCCCCAAATGCCGGACTCCCATCCGGGCGGCGGACAACATCCCGCTCATCAGCTATTTGTTGCTGAAAGGCCGGTGCCGTCAATGCGGCCAGAACATCTCGCCGATCTACCCGGCGATCGAACTCGTCACCGGACTGCTCATGGCGGCGGTGTTTTACCGCTTCGGCTTCTCGTGGGAATGCCTGATCTTCGCCATCGTCGTGCCGGCGCTGATCATCATCACCATCATCGACATCGAGCACCAGATCATTCCGGACCTGATCACCCTTCCGGGCATCGCCTTCGGCCTGGCTGCGGGCAGTTATCTGAATGGATGGTTGGATTCGGTGATTGGGCTGGCGTTGGGTGGTGGCATGTTCTGGCTCCTGGCGGAAGGCTATTTCCGTCTCAGGGGAGCGATGGGCATGGGCGGAGGCGACATCAAATACATCGCCGCGGCGGGTGCGCTGATGGGCTGGGTGCAGGTGCTGTTGATCATCTTCATCGGCGCGCTGGCGGGAGGCCTTTTCGGCGGCCTGGGCATGGCTTTCAAGAAACTGAATTTTTTAAGCCGGATTCCGTTCGGTCCCTTTCTCGCGCTGGCCACCCTGATTTCAATTTTTTTCGGCGGCCCCATCGTCGACTGGTACATCAACACCTTTGTGCCGAAACCGTTGTGACCCCGCCGAGCGGATGTTACACTGATAGAAACCAATAAAACAGGAACTTATTATGGCGTTCGGTTTAACTTCCAAATCCAAAGAAGATGTGACCCTGCCCTCTGACGACCTGGAAAGCCTCGTCCGCAAAACCCGAAGAGATATTCTGGGCCTCAAACTCATGCTGTTCACGGCGGTGATCCTGCTGGTGGGTGGGTTCTTTTATTACAACAACACGTTGCAAGCGGCCCACCGCAATTTTCATCTGGAAATCAAGAACGTTCAATCCCAGGTCGACCTGCTGATGCGGGACCGGGCCCTGGGGGTCAACAACCGCCTGGAGGGAGTCATGGAGGAAATGGTCGTCACAATTTCCCGCCTCGATAACGAACCGCCCCAGGTTCAACAATTGATCGAACAGGTCAAGGAAAACTCGGGCGATTTCATGCATACCTACCGGCAAAATTCGAAACCAATGCCCGGCAGGATCCATTGAACTATTGACGCGGGTCATCACTCCGCCGCAAAAATGCGGTTGATTTCATCCTGCACCGAAGCGTCCGGTTGCCAGCCCGCCGATTTCAGATTCTCCTCCACCTGGTGGTCGTTTTTCACCCCGACCAGCGCCGACGCCACCCCCGGTTGACCAATCACCCAGTTGACCGCCATCTGCCCGCAGGTTTTTCCCTCGGCTTCGGCAATTTTCTTTAACCGGTCCACCTTTTCAATATTGCGCACGTACCCCTCGCCGGTGAACTGGCCGATGATGCCCTTGCTCCGCCAGTCCTTAAACTTTGTGTCGCGGTCATATTTGCCGGTCAGCACTCCGGACGCCAGCGGGCTGTAGGCGATGACGCCGATCTCGTGGATCAGGCAGAACGGCACCGTTTCCTTTTCGATGGCGCGTTGCAGGAGGCTGTACTCCGGCTGCAGAGACACCAGCGGCCCGGTTTTGAGACAGCCCTGCATCTGCTGGACCGAATAATTGCTGACGCCGATATACCGTATCTTCCCCTGCTCCCGGATTTTCAGCAGGGCTTCCATGGTTTCTTCATGAGGCGTCTTGCCGTCCGGCCAGTGCACCTGGTAGAGATCGATGACGTCCGTGTCCAGCCGCTTAAGGCTCTGGTCGATCTCCTCCATAATCGACTCGCGGGTCGCGGCTTTCGAGATGGAACCCAGCGTCTCTTTCTCCCAGCGCAGGCCGCACTTGGTGGCGAGGATCACCTGATCCCGCACTGGCTTCAGGGCCCGGCCGATCAGCCGCTCCGAGCGGCCGAAACCGTACACCGGAGCGGTATCGAAAAAATTGATCCCCAGATCGAAGGCCTTTTTGATGGATTTGACGGACATATTGTCGCCTTCACTGCTCCAGAACGGCGCCCCGCCGATCCCCCAGGCCCCGAACCCGATCACCGACACCTTCAAATCGCTGGCGCCCAGTTTTCTGTATTCCATACGTCCTCTTTGGTTTATATTAAAGAATTGCATTTTCAGACCCGGCTGGGTCTGTTCTAATAGTGAATGGCACCCAAAATATCATTGAATGGCAACCGTGTCAGGCGAAAATCCCGGCCGGGCGGTTTATTTTAGTAAGAACACCCTATGAAATCCCTGCTCCGCGTTTTAGGCTACCTGAAACCGTATAAAACCTTCGTCGCGCTGACCCTCGGGTTCGCCGTCCTCACCACCCTGCTGGACCTGGTGCCGCCCTGGCTGATCAAGTTGGTCGTCGACCGCCTGGTGGACCAGGTGGACGACAGCTGGCTGTACATCTTCGTCCTGGCGCTGGTTTTGTCGTATTTCGGCCGGAATTATTCCAATTACAAGCGCATCTTGCTCAACAACCGGCTCGAGCAGAAAGTGGTGTTCGACATCCGGTCGCACGTTTACCGGGCCCTCCAAAAACTGTCGCTCAATTATTTCGAGAACCGGTCGACCGGCGAGATCATGTCCCGCGTCAACGACGACGTCACCCATGTCGAACGGATTTTCATCGACGGCGTGGAGCAGGTCGTCACTGCCACACTGACCCTGATCGGCATCATGATTATCCTGTTCTATCTGCACTGGAAGCTGGCGGTGGCGTCCCTTATTCCCATTCCCTTTCTGGTGATCGGCGCGTGGAAGTATACCGTGCGGGCGCACAGCCTGTACCATCAGGTGCGGGAACGCGCCGCCAAAATGAACGGCATCCTGCAGGACACCCTCTCCGGGATCAAGGAAACCCTCGCTTTCAACCGCCAGCGCCACGAGGTGAAACGGTTCGAACAGCGGAGCGGCGATTACTGCAAGAGCACGCTGGAAGTGATGCGCTTGTGGGCGGTGTACTCCCCGGCGATGATGTTCATGGGTTCGCTGGGAACGGTTGCGATCATCCTGTACGGCATCGGCCTGGTGCAGGCGCAAGAGATCACCGTGGGAACACTGATTGCATTTATCTGGTACTTGGGCCTGTTCTACACGCCGATCAACCAACTGCACACCCTGAACCATATGCTCCAGCACGCGCTGGCTTCCAGCGATCGGTTGTTCGAGATCATCGACGCGCAACCGGACGTGGAAGAAGATGCGCACCCGCTCCATCCCGCAGCCCCGGTTCAGGGGGAAGTCGTTTTTGAAGCGGTGGATTTTTCCTATGTGCCCGCCAAGCAGGTTCTGCATCAGGTGTCGTTCGCCCTCAGGCCGGGAGAGAAAGTGGCGCTGGTGGGCCATACCGGAAGCGGCAAATCCACTGTCGTCAAACTGCTCATGCGGTTTTATGACGCCGATGACGGACAGATTCGCATCGACGGCCACCCCATCCGGAAACTGAGCCTGGCGTATCTGCGGGAGCAGGTGGGACTGGTGTCGCAGGAGCCGTTTCTGTTCAACGGCACGGGGGAGGAAAATATTCTGTACGGCAGGCTGGACGCCAACCGCGATGAGGTGGAACGGGCCGCTCGCGCGGCGCATGCCCACGAGTTCATCGAGCAGTTGCCCCAAGGTTACGAAACGTGGATCGGGGAGCGCGGGGTGAAACTCTCCGGCGGCGAAAGACACCGGCTGGCCATCGCCCGCGTGTTTCTGAAGGACCCGCCGATCCTGATACTGGACGAAGCCACCGCTTCGGTCGATACGGAGACGGAAGTCAAAATCAAGGAGGCGCTGAGCCAATTGATGGCGCTTCGCACCACGCTGGTCATCGCGCACCGGTTGTCGACGCTGGAGGGAGCGGACCGGGTACTGGTGCTGAAAGGCGGACGGCTGATGGAGTCCGGCACTCATAAGGAATTGATCCAGGCCGACAGCGAATACGCCAACCTGTTCCAATCACAACTTCACTTGTAAGAACGGGAAAAATGGAAGGGGGAGTTTATTCCTTTTCGGTGTTGAAGACCCCCATGTTGCGGAATTTATCCTGCCGCTGGTCCACCAGCTCGCCGGGTTTCAGGGCCATCAACTCTTTCAGGTTGGTCCGCAGGGCCTTTTTCAACAGGGTAGCGGCCCATTTATGATGGCGATGCGCCCCCCCCAACGGTTCGGCGACGATCGCGTCGATCACATTCAGTTTGAGCAACTGATCGGCTTTTAAACTCAATGCTCGGGCGGCCTGCTTCACCTTTTCCTTGTCACCCCACAGAATCGAGGCGCACCCTTCGGGCGAGATCACGGAATACACCGAATGCTCGAGCAGGAGAACGCGGTTGCCCAAACCGATGGCCAAAGCGCCGCCGCTGCCGCCTTCGCCGATCACCACGGCGATGATAGGCACCTTGAGACTGGACATCATAAACAGGTTGTAAGCGATGGCTTCCGACTGGCCCTGTTCCTCGGCGTCGACGCCGGGATAGGCGCCGGGCGTATCGATCATGGTGATGATGGGGATATTGAATTTTTCCGCGG
>CAYPKH010000096.1:0-6681 GCA_964411245.1 uncultured Nitrospina sp. | reverse complement strand
GGCGGTTCGACGCAAAGCTTGGATGCCTACGCCCGCTGGAAGTCGTGGGCATTCCCCTCACGACGGAGGAGACCCGCGTCCGTAAAGTGAGTTGACGACACATCCGCACCAATTTTTATATGATTGATTCCCCCGGCGCGCTGGCGCAGGCGCCGATGACCGATGACGGCACGGTCAGCCTCGCCAAGGATAAAGAGCTTGCCCTGCAGGAGGCGGTGGTGGACGCCCTGCCGAACATCACTGCGCTTAGCACGCGCGACATCATCGATACGGTGGAGGCGGTGGTCAACAAACTGCTGACGCTGGTGGATTTCATGTCGGGCTTCGCGATTCTTTCCGGTCTGTTCATATTAGCGGGGGCTATTGCCTCCACCAAGTTCCGGCGGCTGAAGGAGGCGGCTATTTTAAAAACGCTGGGCGCACAGAGAAAAGTCGTCGCGTCGATTCTGGGTTACGAGTACGCGATGCTGGGGGCGATTGCGGCGGCGATCGGGGTTCTGCTTTCGGTGGGGCTGTCGTGGGCGGTGATGGAGTACATCGTAAAATCGGACTGGCACCTGCGCCTGGTTCCGCTGGCATGGGCGTTGGTGACGGCGGTGATTCTGACCACGGTCACGGGCATCCTGAGCAGTCTCGACGTCCTGCGCAACAAACCGGTGCACACCCTGCGCAAAGTGGACGCCTGAAGGATGCAACGGGTTTAAATCTCCAGGGAGACCTGATCCCCTTCCACCTGCACCTTATAGATTCCGACTTTGGCCTGGGGGTTGTTCTGGCATTGCCCACTGGTCACATCATACTGCCATCCATGCAGGGGGCAGGTGATGATGTTTCCCTCCAGCTGGCCGGAACCCAGGGAGCCGCCTTTGTGCAAGCAGGTATTTTCCGTGGCACACCACTGTCCGCCCGCGTTGTAAACCGCGATCTCCTTGTCTTCCACCGTGAAGGTTTTGCATTGACCCTCGCCTATATCGGAAATTTTACATACCTGATGTAAAGCCATTATTCGATTCCTCAAAAGGGTTTGACAATCCATATTTCAAATGAAACGGAATCATTTTAATATTTCTCTCGCCCAATAAAAACCAGATTCGATTGAATCCCCATGAAATCGAATTTGTCAAACAATTGACAATGCTATACACTTCGCAACCAAAGTTGGATTTCAAGGACGACAACCCATGCCGCTGGATCGATTCCCGGTATTAACGAGAGGATTTCCCCGATCTTCCTTCAGGGTCTTATTCTGTTTTTTCCTCTTGGTTTTATTGGGGTTATGGATGGGAGGCGGCTCATGGCTGTGGGCCGACCCCAGGGATTATATTCACGAGCCCTATGAAGCGCCGCCGTACGTTCCGCCCCCGCCGCCCCAATCGAAAGTCCGCCTCACCGACAACAAAGACGGCACCCTCACGGATCAACAGGGGTTGATGTGGACTGTCAAGGACAGCTACGCCGATCTGGGGATCTGCCTGAACTGGTACCAATCTTATGAATACGTGAAAAGTCTGAGGACGGGCGGACACAGCGACTGGCGCATGCCCACCACCTTTGAATTGTACGGCATTTACGACGACACCATTGAAAACGTCATGGCCTGGGACCACGACCCGGAGAATCCTCTGCACCTCGACACACGGTTCGCGGACGGTGCGGCGTACTGGTACTGGTCGGGAGATAAGGAGGATACCGATCTGACCGACTGCTGTGCCCCGTCTTTTTATTTTGTGAAAGGTTTCTCCAACGTGCGGGTGTTGTCGATGTGCAATAACGGCGGCGTGCGTGCCGTGCGGAACGCCCGGTAAAATTTTTTCAAGAAGGGTGCCTTGCGGGTTGAATCCGCTAAATTTTAATTAGAGGTTTGATGGTATCACAGGTTTTATTGGGGTGACGCGATGCCGCCGTACATATAAGTCAAGACCTTCGGTCCTTCCATGTAAAAGTTCTCATGTTCCAGCAGGCGCAGGCCTGCGGCGAGGACCAATTGATCGATTCTGCGGTTCACGTGGCAACCTCCGAAAGCCCATTTCTGTACGGGGTTCCACAGATTCTGCAGGCGCGCCACCCGGCGGTCCGGGCTGAGCCCGTGTTCGAGGAACGTGTACCGCCCTTCCGGCTTCAATACGCGGCGCACTTCCTTTAAGGCGGCGACGGGATCGGGAATGGTACACACTGTCCAGGTGCTCACCACCGCATCCACCGAGTGGTCCGGCAGGGCGAATTGCGGGCCCTCCAACTCCACAAACTCGACGGTAAACGGCGCACGCTGAATTCTTTGTGCGGCCAGGCGGCGGCCCAGTTGTGAGGGGTCCAGCGCGTACAAGTGCGAAACCCGGTTGGAGTAATGAGGCAGATTCAATCCCGATCCGAAGCCGACCTCAAGCACGCGGCCGCTCACTCCCTCCAAATATTGTTTGCGCAAACGGCCGAACCGCTCGCCGCCCATCCCCCAGTCGATGCCGCGGGGAAGAATTTGATCTTCATAAAAACCCATGCCTGTCTTTGATCAGGGATGACCCCAACTCACAAGTTTATCTTGGAAGAATAACATTAAAAACCAGGATTAACTTAAAGCGAGCGATGGATGAGACTGTGGTTTCTCCCCGGCGGATGCGCCGGCGGCTGGAAAATTTTGAGGCGGAAGCGTCGAGCTTCCGCCTCGGATGGGGATGCAGGAAATGTAAAGAAACCGTTCTAACCGTCGCGTTTGCTTAGCGGACCAGGCGGACCACTTTTGGATTTTTCGGACCTTCCACGATCAGGTGGCCGATGGCCCCTTTGGCCACGCGGAAAATACTGTGGTCCACCAGGACATAGCTCCCCGGATAGTCCACTTTAAATTCCACAATCGTGGCCCCGGCGGCGGGCACCAGGGTGGTTTGAATGTTTTTCTGGAGGTCACCACCAATGCCGCCTTCGGCATAAACCCGGTCGAAAATTTCCCCGATGATATGGAACGACGAGGCGCTGTTCGGCCCGATATTGCCGAAATAAATTCTAACCTGATCGCCGACTTTGGCGGTTAGGGCGTTCTCGTCCAATAACGCTCCAGCCCTTCCGTTGAACACTACGTAGGTGGGGTTTTCATCCAGGCCTCTTTGCAGATCAAAATCCGCCTTTCCATTTTGAGGTTCGGTGGTGAAGAATTCGCTTTGCATCACGTAAAATTCCCGGTCCACCTCGGGCAGGCCGCCCTTCGGTTCCACCAAAATCAAACCATACATACCGTTGGCAATATGGTCCACAATCGAACCGGCGGCGCAATGATACATATAAAGCCCGGGAGCCATGGCCTTGAACGAAAAAACCTTTTGCTCGCCGGGGGCCACCGTACTCAGGGCCGCTCCGCCATGAGCTCCGTTGACCGCGTGAATATCGATGTTGTGGGGCTGGGTATTACTCTTCGGATTGGACAAATGGATTTCAACTGTGTCGCCGACACGAACCCGCACCATGGGACCCGGAACCGTTCCGTTATAACTCCAATAGCCGTACTTTACGCCATCGTCTATTTCCGATACGTATTCTTTGGCTTCAAGTTTAACGACCATCGTCGCCGGTGCATCGCGTTTCAAGGGTGGCGGCACATTCGGTGCGGTGGTCAATTGCGCCGTCTCCTTGGCCAAACCGGTTGTGGCGCTGAGCAGACCCAACACCATCAGCCAAACAAAAATGTTCAAACTTTTTACCTTTTGGAAAATACACATGGTTGTTCTCCTTAATAAAATAAACCCTCCTAATAAATGGATAATAAGAGATTCTTATCTACTTATTAACCTGGTAATCCACTAAGTTATTGATTTAAAACAGTAAACTTGCTATATAATGATAAAAAGATATTTTTATCTGTTATTTAAACCCACTATATAATATGGTATTATGGATGTCAATATCTTTTTATCCTTTTTTAGGGAAACTCCATGATTTCTCAAACTTCAGAATACGCGCTTCGGGCCGTGGTCAGTTTGGCCCAATCCCCGGAACAGCCCCACACAGCGGCCGAGATCGCCCAATTGACCAAGGTGCCCGAACATTATCTTTCCAAAGTGTTACACGCGCTGGCCAAAGGCGGCATTGTGCATTCGCAAAGAGGATTGCATGGCGGGTATGTGCTGGCACACACACCAGACCGGCTGGCCTTGCTGGACGTGATCAACGCCGTCGATCCGATCCGGCATATTGAAAGTTGTCCTTTAAAACTGGAAACACACGGCACTCACCTGTGCCCCTTGCACAAAAAAGTCAACCGGTCGATCAGTCTCATTGAAGATCTGTTTAGAGACGCAACGATCGGGACGATTCTGGCCGAACCGACTAAAAGCATACCGCTGTGTGAATCCAGCCAATAATTTAGGGAAGGCGTTCAAAAAATAAAAAAGAGCGAGCCGGGGTTGGCTCACTCTAAAAAATGGCGGGGCCGACGAGACTTGAACTCGCGACCTCCGGCTTGACAGGCCGGCGTTCTAACCAACTGAACTACGACCCCGCGTGTGGTCGTTTCGTTTGTGGAAATTATTCTCCCGCAAGCAAGCGGCGCATGCAAGAGAGGCCGGGCAAGGCCCGGAGCTCATTCTTTATCTTATCACCCTGAGCCCTTCGACAAGCTCAGGATATGTTTTAAAAGGGGGAGCTATTTGCTCCGGCGCTTCGCCGGTCCCCTGTTCCCCTTCCCTTTTTTGGAAAAAATGGTGGGCTGAACAGGGCTCGAACCTGTGACCCTCGGCTTGTAAGGCCGATGCTCTCCCAACTGAGCTATCAGCCCCCTATTTTTCCTTTCGGGCCGGGAGACCCCCAAAAAAGAAGGTTGGAGTATAGTAACCGCTCCCCCTCCCTGTCAAGGAGTTTAACTGTTAATCCCCCGGTTAGCGCAACTTGCGAGATTTATGGGCGTTATCCTTCTGCAAAAAGATTGACACCCGCTGTAACACCCTTTAAAATATTTGATTTGAAAGGGTTATTTCTTCCATTTACATTCCAGGGAAGGGCTGATCCGCCCGGACCATCCTTTTTGGGGTGAATCCGGCGGCCAATCCTGCTTTAATTGAGTGCAGTCCGCAGACCCGCAAACGCGGACATCAATGCCGTGGGTCTGTTGTGGTTATGTTCCTGAATTGAATTGTTTAGGACCGAATCCTTTATAGCATATGTCCCAAAAAAATGCCCTTACAAATCTGATCGAGCTGGCCATCAACGTTTCAGACGCCTACACCACCGCGCTGTATGCCGCCGACCTGGAACAGGGAACGCTGACCTTGCGGTCGCACCTGACGTTGAGCTCTCATTTAAAAACCGGCGCGGCGTTCGCCATCGGCGCGGGCATCCTCGGTCAAACGGCTTTACGCAAGGAAACCCGGGTCGAAGATTTTGCGGGATTGGAGACGCCCGATCTGGAATGGTATGCCCAGCCGGAAGAGATCAAGGGCCTCATGGTCGTTCCCGTGGTGCGCAGGGAACTCGAAGGCGTGCTGGTGGTGGACTCCAAGGAGAACTACAGTTTCACTCCGAAGCTCCAGAAACTGATCCACGGTTTCGCCGATCAGATGGCTTGGTATTTGAGCCTGGAAAAAAAGAATCCCAACTGGATCGACGGCGAGCCCCCGGATTTCCAGCAAATGATGAAATGGTGCCGGTTTCTGAGCGACGCTCCGCACCGCAAGGCGCTCAGCGAGCGATTCCTGCACATCCCGCGCAACCTCATTCAATGCGACGCCACCGCGGCGGTCTGGTTCGAAAGCGGCGGACCCGGGCGCATCACCCACAGCAAGGGCTGGACGCAGAGCCTGAAACCGTTGACCGTGGAGTCCGGCGTCGGGATCTCGGGATTCTGCTTCGAAAGCGGTCAACCCCTGCTGGTGCCTAACACGATGAAACAGCCGTGGATAATTTTTTCCGAAGACGAATCTCCGGAATCGTTTGGTGCGATAATGGCCGCGCCGATCGCCAACGAAAAGCGCATGCTGGGCCTGGTGGTCTGCGCCACCCACACGGCCAACGGCCTGAAACAGACGGAGCTGGACAAGCTGACGCTCATGACCGCCTTCGCGGCTTCGGCGCTGGGCCAGATGAATCCACAGCCGCCCGCCGAGTTGATCCTGAAGGCGGAACCGCAGGTGGCGCCGGCTTCCAAACATTTTATGCCGGTCCACGTGAAAGCCTTTGAAGCGGAAATCATCAAGAGAGACGCGCCGGTTTCGGTCCTGTCCATTCGCATCAAAAACAGTGCCACTCTTTTCAAGGAAAACCCGCAGGTGCAGTCCGATCACCTGCTCGATCAAATCGCCATCCACCTGTCCGACAAGGTGGCTCTGCTCAAGTTGTTCATGAAGCGTTCCGATGACGGGCTGGTCCTTCTACTGATTGGCATCGGCGAACAGGACGCCGGTGAACTCGAGGACTCTATCCAGGACGAACTGTCCCGTCTGCCGTTTACCCTGGGCGAAAATTCGGTGGACGTCGAGTTAGAATACGGGCTGGCTTCGTTTCCGACCGACGGCAGTGATTTGAAGCAACTGATGTATACCTCCTGGACCCGAACCCGTCAGCCCCGGGAGAACGCGCATGGTTAGGAATTTTTTTAAAAATATTTCCGAATATTTCGTGGCCGACATCGCGATGGACCTGGGCACAGCCAACACACTGGTCTATATCAAGAACCAGGGAATCGTTTTGAACGAACCTTCG
>CAYPKH010000095.1:0-6691 GCA_964411245.1 uncultured Nitrospina sp. | reverse complement strand
CTGATATCCTGTCACAGAGATGAGACCGGTTCAGGATTCGATGGGGAGTTCGGGATTGTGGCTCCAGTCCCACCACGATCCGTCATAATTCCGGACCGTGTATCCGAGGTAGCGGAAAACGAAATACGCCATCGCCGAACGCACCCCTCCCGTGCAGTAGACCACGATGTGTTGACCGGGTTGAATATCCCTGGATTTTAAAAGAGAACCCAACTCTTCCCGTGACTTTAACGTGCCGTCCGATTTAAAAAACTCCCGCCAGTCGATATGCATTGCCCCCGGGATATGACCTCCCCGAACCGAGCCGTAAGGCCTCGCGCCTTGGTATTCGTGTTTTTCCCGGTTGTCAATCAGGACCAGATCTTTAGCTCCCAGTCTCGCGGCGATCCATTGCTGGTCGGCCAGAACGCCACGGTTGAAATGGAGATCCGATACTTGGAGAGAGGAGGGTTTGGGGTTCGTTCCCAAACCCCGGTGGATTGGAAACCCGGCCCGTTCCCAATGTTGAAATCCGCCTTTCAACAGTGCGGTGCGGGTGAAGCCGTAAAATTCGAACATCCAGAAGAAGCGGCCGTCGGTCCGCCATTTGTCGGTCGGGTCGCCGTAAACGACGATGGTTTTTTGGCCGTCGATACCCAGGGCGCGCATTTTTTCCACAATGAAATTTTTGTCCTGATTGATCTGCCCCGGTACACCGTTGATCCGCGTACTGAACTTCATCCAGTCGCTTAAATTGACCGCGCCCGGAATATGCCCAAAAAGGTATTTCCAGGCAGGCCGGGTATCGATCACCACCCTCTGGTCCAAGGGCAGGGATTGGAGTTGTTGGACGGTGATAAAAGGTTCAAAATCAGAGCCGGAAAGGGCAGGGAAGGACGTCCCCGCAAGCCCGAAGAGAACGATTGAAACCCTTAAAAAAAGGGCCTTTATTTTCCTTGACAAAATGCGGCTCCGACTTGTAATATCATGCTTCATTTTTTGACCCAGGGCCTTTCAAAAGTGATTTTTTTCGGAAAATATTCCGAACTTCCCCGGTCCTCACTCACCAGCTTATGATAAGAGATTGATTTTCAGAGATCGCTGGTCGGAACTTTAAGGTCTTTTCCTTAAGGACGTTGTTTATAAGGGTTTGGATTCAAAAATCTGCATGTTTTCAATGATACACCGGTCCTTCCCGGTATTGGGAATCGATTTGATTAGTTTGTATGCACCACACCATTTGCCACAAGCCAGTATGGAGCAGCCATGACCGACAAACAGGAAAATGCCAACGAGACCTCCTCTCCTGAACCTGAAGACCGATTGGAAAAGATCAAGCAAGAGGCTCAGGAAGACGCCAGCTCCTACTATGACCAGGGCAAATCGGACGATGACACAATGACGGAAGCTGATTTCAACAAGCCGGTTCCTAAAGTGGATGAAGATAAGGAAGAAATGAATTTGATGAAAGCCCTGGCGTACCTGGGTTTCGGGATGGGCGCCCTGGCGATTATTGTCATTCTGTTTTTCCTGCGCGACTTGGATCATAAGGTGGGTAATGTAGACGCCGCTGTTGGATCTCTCGAACAACAATTCGGTCCCCTCAAACGGGAGTTGGACGACAGCCTGGCCAAAGTCAATGCCGATGTGTCCCAATTGAAGGAACGGTTCGGCAATTACGAGCGGCAGGCGGCGGTGACCGAATTGAAGCGCGCTCTGGTGGCGATCCAGACCGTCACGGAGAATACCGCCCCGGAGGTGCAGGCGAAATCCAATCAGGTCATAACCAGTATTGAAAACCTTCTGCAGGAATTGGGCGCGGGATCACCCGGCTCGGCTCCGGCTACGGCCGCAACGGCACCGGCTTCCCAGGTTTCCCCGGCGGTTCCGGCGGCACCCACGGGTGAAGAAAAGCCATTTGAAATTATCCTGGAGCAGCCCTCTGCCGAAACCACCCCGATGGCGGAAGCGGTTTCCCCGGCTGAGATGGAGGCCGAACCCGCTGCTTCTGCCGAAGCAGCAATAGAAGCCGCCGTAGAAGAAGCTCCCGCTGAAGAGCCCGCCGCAGAGGAAGACAGCGGTGGCGGTGACGAATCTGATAATGAAGAGGATGAAGAGGACGAATAATTTTTTGTGAATCTGAGGCCTGGGACCTTGTAGAGGTCTCAGGCCTTATTTGTTTGAGCGGCTTCGGAGTCAAAATGCCTGTAAAATTCATCATTTTTATCATTCTGGCAATCATTGTTTCAGTGTTGGCTGTTAAAAACATGGATCTGGTCGAAGTCAGTTTTTATGATTTCTACCTCAATTCCTACAATGTCCGGGTTCCCCTCCTGGTGGTGGTGCTCGCTTCCCTCAGTTTTGGTTTTTTCTTGGCCTGGGTGGATGGATTTATTGCCAAGCTGAAACTGAAAGCCACCATCCGCCGGAACGACAAAACGCTCCGGTCTCTGACGGAGGAACTGGAGCGCTATAAAAAGTCCACTCTTTCCGATTACAATGAATCTGACAAGTAACCTGCCTTATGATCCCCGCTGATAGCCTCATGCATTCCAGGCTGTTTTCCGAACAACAACTCCAGGAATTTGATCGTGACGGTTTTCTTTTGCTTCGTAAACCGTTTGACCCGCCAGAAGTGGATCAAATCGTATCCTGGGTGAACGAGGTGCAGGGCTATCCCGAGATTCCGGGGCAACATATGATGTATTTTGAGAAGAGTCTTCTGGAACCGGAAAAGCGCATTCTCCAGCGCATGGAAAATGTGTACGACTATCACCAAGGGCTCCATGGCTTGCTGGACAGCAACCGGCTCAAGGGGTCGGTTTCGGAACTGTTCCGCGAGCCTGCGGTGCTGTTCAAGGACAAGATCAATTTCAAACTCCCCGGCGGCGGCGGGTTCGACTGGCATCAGGACCAGCAAGCCGGATGGTGGATGTACGCGCAGGTTTTCATCACAGCGCTTATTTGTATCGACCCGGCCACTCCCGGCAATGGCCCCCTCGAGTTGTCTGCCGGGCATCACAGGAAAGGCCTGATTGGAAACAAATGGGAACCGTTGAAGGAATCTGACTTAAAGGGGATGAAGTTCGAGGCCTTCATGCTGGAGCCGGGAGACATGGTGTTTTTCGATTCGTACGTTCCACATGGGTCCGCACCCAATAAGACCGATCAACCCCGCCGCGTTCTTTACATCACCTACAATAAACTTTCCGAAGGCGATCACCGCAAGCAGTATTATGCGGACAAGCGCAAAAATTATCCCCCCGACTGCGAACGCGATCCCAACAAGGAATACAAATACCGGGTTTAGAGTTCCGGTTCAGGGTTCAGGTTGTTGCTGGGTGACGCAGTGAATCGCCCCAAGTCCCAATACAAAATTTTCGCAGGGGATCCCCACGATTTCTCGGTCCGGAAAATATTTTTGTAACAGCGATTCGGCGACCGCGTCATTGGGATGATTGTAAGTGGGTAATAAAACCGCCCGGTTGCCGATATAAAAATTGACGTAACTGGCAGGCAGTCGTCCTTCGTCGCTGTCAATGCGTCCGGGCATGGGGAGTTTGACCACGTTCAACGGTTTGCCGCCGGCCTCCCGGAACGACTCAAGAATTTTGAGGTTTTCTTTCAGGCAGGCGTGGTTGGGATCTGCGGAGTCTTCCTCCCAGGCCGTGAGCACCGTATCGGGATTGACAAACCTTGCCAGATTGTCGATATGGCCGTCGGTGTCGTCGCCTTCGATTTGGCCCTGGCACCAGATAGTGTGTCTGACGCCCAGATACCGTTTCAGATAGGACTCCATCGTTTTCCGATCGAGTCCGCTGTTGCGGTTGGGGTTCAACAGGCATTGTTCGGTGGTGAGGCACAGGCCCCGGCCGTTGACTTCGACCGCTCCGCCCTCCAGCACGATGCCGGGCTCAAAGCGTATGCCTCCCAGCACATCCATAATGGCGGAACCGGCCTGGTCGTCCAAATCCCACTCGTATTTTCCGCCCCAGGAATCGAACTTCCAGAGATTGGCCGAAATCTCATGCTTGCCGGAAGAGGGGTCCCGTACCAGAAAATTGGGACCGTAATCCCGCATCCAGGCGTCATTGGTTGGTATCACATTAATCTTTATATTTTCAATACTTACAGACCGTATCTTAAGTAATTCCTTTATAGGATGCCGGTCCGAACTCCCGTTCACCAGGAGGTGAATCGTTTCACCCGGTACCAGCGCCTGGATCATACGGATGTACACCTCCTCGATTTCGGCGAGA
Organism: uncultured Nitrospina sp.; assembly: GCA_964411245.1. Taxonomy (GTDB): domain Bacteria; phylum Nitrospinota; class Nitrospinia; order Nitrospinales; family Nitrospinaceae; genus SZUA-226. The sequence goes on along the minus strand of CAYPKH010000095.1, from coordinate 2,453 downwards.
TCCTGACCGGGCCAGGTTTCGGGATTTTGGGGCCAGGCCAACCATGTGGCGGAATGGGGTTCCCATTCGGCGGGCATGCGGAAACCCAGATCGGCGGGATAGGAATCAGGTTGCATTCGGGTCAATGAACAAGCGGGTCAGATCCTGATAGGCGTCGACCCGGCGGTCTCTCAGAAAAGGCCAGCCTTGCCGGGTTTCTTCGATCAATCCGAGATCGCAATCGGCGACCAGCACTTCGGGCTCCTGCGAGGAAGCCTGGGCCAAACACTCTCCGAACGGATCGCAAACAAAGGAACCTCCCCAGAAATTGATTTGGTCTTCTTTCCCCACCCGGTTGACGACGCAGGTAAAGATTCCGTTGGCGATGCTGTGGGCCTTTTGGATGGTTTGCCAGGCGTGCACCTGTTTGCCCGCCACCGCCTCGTCAAAGGCCTGGTATCCGATGGCGGTCGGATAGAACAGAAACTGGGCGCCGGATAAAGCCATCAGGCGGGCCGCTTCCGGAAACCACTGGTCCCAGCAAATCAGGACGCCGACTTTTCCAAAACGCGTGGGAATGGCCTGAAACCCCATGTCCCCGGGAGTGAAATAAAATTTTTCGTAGAAACCAGGATCGTCCGGGATGTGCATCTTGCGGTAGCGTCCGGCCATCGAGCCGTCGGTATCGAGCACCACCGCGGTATTGTGATAAATCCCGGTCGACCGTTTCTCGAACAACGGCAGGATGAGCACCACCCCCAGTTCCGCGGCCAGTTGCGACATGGCCTCGGTCACCGGGCCGGGAATGTCTTCCGCCAGTTTGAAATTTTCAATATCCTCGGTCTGGCAGAAATAAGGAGTCTGAAACAGCTCCTGCAGGCAGATGATCTGCGCTCCCTGTCCCGCGGCCTTCCGGATGCCCGCTTCGGCTTCCTGAACATTGGCCTTGGAGTCTTCACTGCAGGCCATTTGGACCAGGCCGATTTTCACGATTTCCTTGTTGGTATTGGAGGCCATAATCTAATAAAATCAGGGATAGTGTACCGGTGGAATTGGATTCGGAGTATAGGGGAACTTCATTCTGACGGCAATCAGTTTTGCCCTGCCTGGCCGGAAGGCCCGGTTGTTTGAGATCAAGCTTTATGTTATAAATCAATAGCTTATATCGGTTTTCGGCCATTCATCATTGCGCCGGGCCGGTTCGATGGTGTAAAAGGAAGAATTTTAGTTCTTCGGGATTTAAAAGACCATGTGGGTTAAACAAGCCTTTCGAGATTATTACAAACCCAAACTCCGCCGGGAGCTGAAGCGCGACCCGACCCAGGAGGAGTGCGACCAGCGGTTTGAGGAAATCTATAAAAAACTCCGGCTGACCCTGCTCGCCGGGGTGTATGAAGGCGTGTCCCTTTATTTCTACGAGATCGCCCAGTTTACCCTGGACGAGTTCAATAGCTTCCGCGAGACTCCGAAGGCTTATATTCTAGAACGCTTCGGTGGCGGAAACTTCAAATTGAACTTTTATGAGGGCGATTCGTTCGTGGTCACCGTCAATTTCAAACCCGAGGGAGAGCCCAAGTGGCATCACCTGCTCCCTGATAAAGCCAAACCCTTTGTGAAATCCTGATGAATTCACCTGCCTATTCGACGTTGTCCAGTCAACAGCTGGAAGCCGATCAATGGAAAGAATTGCTGGAATCTCTCAAGACCCTGGACCATTCGGTGAACGTTGAAGGGTTGACGGGTTCCTCGCGGGCGTATCTGCTGGCCCAGGCGTGGAAACGCAATAAGCGTCCGCAAGTCGTCATTACCGCAGACCCCATTCAGGCGGAAACCTGGCTTTCGGACCTGCGGTATTTCCTCCATCACGAAAAAGTCCGGGTGGTCCCCCATTGTTTCCCCACCTGGGAGTTGCTGCCCTATGAACCGCTGTCTCCGTTTATCGAGGTGTCCGGTGAACGGCTCGCCACTTTGAACGCGTTGATGGAGAATCAGTGTCCTATTCTGGTGGTCCCCGTGGAGGCAGCGTTGCAGTATTTAATGCCCCGCGCCTCTCTCCGCAACCTGACCTACGATATTCAGCGGGGTCAAACCCTCGACCGGGACGTGTTCGAAATGTGCCTGGTCGATAACGGCTATAGCCGCTCGCAGCTGGTGGAGGAACGGGGCCAGTTCAGTTCGCGGGGCGACATTCTGGATGTTTTTCAATCCCATCAGCCGCATCCTTTCCGCATCGAATTTTTCGGTGACGAGGTGGAATCCATCCGGAAGTTCGAGGTGAGCTCTCAGGTATCCATCGAAGACTGCGATCAGGTGAAAATTCTTCCTTTACGGGAATTGTGTTTGACGGAAAAGGATTATCAGGGCGGGATGGAAAAGATTCTGGCATACGGCCGGGAGCATGAGGTGGAGGCTTCCCGTTTCAAGGAGTTGGTGGAGAAACTCGAGAATCTGAAAAAATTTTCCGGGATGGAAAT
>CAYPKH010000094.1:0-6703 GCA_964411245.1 uncultured Nitrospina sp. | reverse complement strand
AAAATATGTTAACTAATTGAATTTAAATAAGTTATTTAATCCATGGCCTTGAGTTGGTTTTCCCAGTGGGTGATCATGCCCCGGATGACTTCGACATGCTTTTTTTCCTCGGTCTGCAGTTCCTCATACATCCGCCATTCTCCGATTTTTTCCTCGGAATCGGACGGGGTATTGTCCAAAAGGGTCTGGTAATATTGAACCGAATTTTCTTCGCTTACGAGGGATTTGTTCAATATCTTGAGTCTGGCCTGAATGGTGGTTTTGGTTTCTTCTCTGGTATCCATCTCGATATTCCTTTTCAAAAGTTTCAAGAAAATTCATTCGAATCAGGTTTTTGAATTATATAATAAAACTCTTTGATTGGGTTCGGGTCCGTTGCCGTCAACATCCCCTCACTTTGAAAGGTTTTAACCCTCGCCATGCAGCACACGTATCAAAACCTGGTCGGCAAACTGGAGGAATTGGGCCAGCTGGAGCAGATCATGGGTATTTTGCACTGGGACCAGGAAGTGATTATGCCCACCGGCGGAGCCCAGGCACGCGGCGAACAACTGGCATCCCTGGCGGGGGTGATTCATGAAAAGATGACCGATCCCGCCATTGGAGAACTGCTGGACCAACTGGAATCCGGCGCTTCCAATGATTTCGATCCCTACCAACAATGCAACATCCGCGAAACCCGCCGGGTGTATGACCGGGAAACCAAAGTCCCCACGGAATTGGTGCAGGAGCTGGCGGAGTTGGGTTCCCGCGGACACCACGTCTGGGCCAAGGCTCGCGAAGAAAATAAGTATTCCGACTTCGCTCCCGTCCTGGAACGATTGATCGAGCTCAAAAAACAATGGGCCCATCACATCCAGCCGGACCAGCCGCCTTATAACGTCCTGATGGATGTTTACGAGCGCGGTTTGACCATGGCCCAGGTCGATTCCATCTTCGACCGCCTGAAGACGGAGCTGGTTCTGTTGATCCGCGCCATTCAGGAAAGTGCGTATCAACCCGACACCTCCTTTCTGAAAGGCGAATTTCCGGTGGAGAAACAGGAGGCGTTGGGGCGGACCATCAGCGAAGCTCTCGGCTTCGACTTCGACAAGGGCCGGCTTGACGTTTCGGTCCACCCGTTTTGCGGCGGAGCGGACCCGACCGACGTACGGATCACCACCCGCTACGGCACCGACAATTTCATGGAATCCCTGTTCGCGGTCATTCACGAAACCGGTCACGCCATGTACGAGCAAGGCCGTATGGAACGCGACCGCGCTTTACCGGTTTCCGAAGCACTGACCACCGGGATTCATGAATCCCAGTCCCTGTTCTGGGAACGCATGATCAGCAAGCAGAAAGCGTTTTGCGAGCACTATCTGAAATTGTTCCAGGAAACCTTTCCAGATAATCTTAAGGACGTAGGGTTGCAGGCGTTCTTTGAAGCCATCAATGTCAGCCGCCCTTCGTTCATTCGCGTGGAAGCGGACGAGGTGACGTATCCCATGCACATTATCCTGCGTTACGAAATTGAAAAGGGCATTTTCAACGGCACCCATACGGTTTCGGATTTGCCCGAGGTGTGGAATAATAAAATGCAGGATTATCTGGGTATCCGGCCCCGGACGGATACGGAGGGCGTATTGCAGGACGTGCACTGGAGCAGCGGCGGTTTTGGCTATTTTCCGTCCTACACTTTTGGCGCCATGTATGCCTGCCAGTTTTATAATGCGTTCAAGCGGGATGCCCCCGGCCTGGAGGACTGGATCCGGCAGGGAAACTTCCGGGCCGTCAAAGACTGGCTGAACCGGAACATTCACGTCAAAGGAAAACTGTTATCCACCGAAGCGTTGTTGCAGGAAGTGACCGGCGAAGCTTTGAACCCCGATCACTTCATGACCTATTTGAAAAACAAATATCGGGACATTTACCGGCTCCATTAGGCTCCGCAGGTGAATCATGAAATTCGACAAAATCACCCAACGGCAAAATGCGTTGATCAAGGATCATTGCGTGTCCTGCAATCAACCCCTGCCTCCCGGTGCGGTCTTTTGCGAGCATTGCGGACCGCCGATTCTGCCGGAGGATATTCCCGAATCGGGAATGACTTTCTGGCAGGCCATGAATAAAATCACACTGTTGACCCTGGTGTTTGCGGCGATCGTGGCCTACAAGACGGAATGGGACTACCGGACTTTATTCGACAATACCGGGCCGGCCACGACGGAAGAGCAGGCGCAGGAAATCCCGCAGGATAAAGATTACGAGTTGATTCATTACGTCAACGTATCGTTCGCCAACATCCGGGAAGAGCCCAGCGGCCAAGCGAAAATCATCGGCGGTGCCGGCAAAGGGGAACGTCTGATCGTGCTGGAGAAGGGGGAGCACTGGACCCAGGTGGACCTGGGCGGCCAGAAAGGCTGGATCGCCACTCGCCTGTTATCCACTGCCATTGAATGACCCGCCAGTGGGAATCCATCCTTACCGGGCCAGTTTCGCCCGGGCCTGCAGAAACGCCTGTTTCATTTCGTCGTACTGATGTGTCACCGGAAATTGAGGAAACTCCTTGGTGATGCTTTCCGGCGGCCGGAAAAAGATTCCTGCATCGGCTTGCTTCAGCATCCCTGTATCATTATAGGAATCACCCGCGGCAATCACCTGGAATTTCATACTCTGTAGCGCCGTCACCGCTTTCGTTTTGCCGTCGGCCTGCCGCAACCGGTAATCGGCAATGCGGCCGTCCCCGGCGACCACCAGTTCATTGCAGAACAGGGTTGGGTAATCCAGTTGCGCCATCAGCGGTCCGGCGAACTGGTAAAAGGTATCGGAAAGAATGATCACCTGAAATTCCGACTTCAGCCACGCGAGAAAATCCTTCGCCCCCTCGAGCGGATTGATTTCCCGGATCACCTTTTGAATATCCGCCAGCTTGAGTTTGTGTTCATCGAGAATCTTGAGCCGGCCGCGCATCAGTTTGTCATAATCCGGGATGTCCCGGGTGGTCAGCCGTAGTTTTTCGATTCCGGTTTGCTCCGCAAAAGCGATCCAGATTTCGGGAACCAGCACCCCTTCCAAATCCAAACAGGCCAGCATCGTATCTTTCCTCTATTCAGGTTATGGTTTTCGGGAGGCTCATTATAGGGAACGGGAGAGAGAACACAAGGATCCTTCTCGAAAAAAATCAGGCGGGACGCGAACCTCTTCTTTCCCGGATCAGCTGACGGATGAATTTCAGTTCCTCGTTGTTCATCAGCCGGGAGACGGCGGTGTAAATCGCGACACCGAGAATAATTTCCCCCAGCAGGATCGACAGGCGTTGCATTAGAGGGGCCTGCGGATCGAATAACCATGCGTTGGCATAATAGATACCCAGTCCCATAAGCGTGGAAGCCACCGCCAGTTGTCCCAGGGAGCGCACAATCGACCGGCCTCCCATGCGTCCCAATTTCTTTTTCATGAGAAACACCAGCGCTCCCGCGTTGAAGATAGCGGCAATGGACGTGGCCAGCGCGATGCCTCCGTGCTGGAGCGGTCCCATCAGGATTACGGCGAGAACCACGTTCAACAGCATGGCATAAATTCCGATTTTCATCGGGGTTCGGGTATCCTGAAACGAATAGAAGGCCGAGACTATCACCTTGGTTCCGGCAAACGCGCACAACCCGACCGAATAATAAATCAAGGCCCATTGGGTGCCCTCGGTGGTGGCACGTACAAACTCGCCGCGCTCCCACAGGGTGTTGACGATCGGAAAACTCAGCAGGATCAGTCCTACCGTGGCGGGTACGGTAATGAACAGAATCAGCCGGACGCCGAACGCCAGGGTGTCGCGCAGCTCTTCGATTTCCTGCCGCGCCGCCTGGCCGGTCAGCATCGGCAGGATGGCAACCCCGATGGCCACGCCGAAAACCCCGAGTGGCAATTGCACCATCCGGTTGGCGTAATACAGATAAGAAACCGAGCCTCCCGCCAGCAGGGAAGCCAACAGAGTGTCTACCAGAAGATTGATTTCGTAAACGCCGAATCCGAGAATGGCCGGACCCATCAGTTTACCCACCTTGATGATGCCGGGATGCCTCCAGTCGAAGGTGGAGGACAGGGTCAGACCCTTGCGCAGGGTCGCTGGAAACTGCACCGCGAACTGCAAGACTCCGCCCACCAGAACACCGATGGCCAGGCCGAGAATCGGTTGTTCCAGGTAGGGCGACAGAATCAGGGCCCCCAACACCATACAGATGTTGACCAGAATCGGCGCCGCGGCGGAAAGCTTAAAGACGCCGTGGGTATTCAGAATCCCCATGCAGTACGCACTCATGCCCACCAGGATCAGATAAGGCCCCATCCAGCGCGTCAACGTCACCGTCAATTCAAATTTTTCGGGCTCATCCATAAAACCTGGCGCGAATGCCATGATCAACCAGGGCGCGAAGACGACGATCGCCAGTGACGTGATGACCAGAACCGCAAACTGGATGTTGAACAGGTTGGAGGCGAACGTTTGGGTGTCTTCTTCGCTTTTCGTATTCAGGTATTCCCCGTACACCGGAATCATCGCCGCGCTGACCGCGCCTTCGCCCAGAATGCGCCGTTGGATGTTGGGGATGCGAAACGCGACGAAAAAAGCGTCGGCGGACGCGGAGGCGCCGAACGTCATCGCCAGCACCAGATCGCGGGCGAAGCCGAACAGCCGGGAGACCAGGGTCATCGAACCCACCGCACTCGCCGCTCTGCCTACCTTTTTATTGTTGTCCATGCATGAAGGAGATGAACCCTGAGGTCGGGTTGGTGTCGGGCAAGAAAGGCGCGCCGGTTAGAAAATGAACTCAACAGGTCGTTGCGGAATTTTAGAATTAAAACCTGCTGAAAAATTATAGCAAATATTCCAGGAGAACCACAGTACCAGCTTAAATGTCCTGGATGAAGCGGGTGGCGAAGGAGCGGATGTGTTTGCCGTTCAGTACGTGGAACCGGCGGACCTTTTCGATGGTCTGGACGGAAAACCGTTTGAGCGGAATATGGATGATCCGTTTTTTGTATTGCCGGCACATGCGCCGCCAGCCGGCCTTGGGTGGTCCCGGGGAAACGACGGTGACATGTTTTTCGCGGGAATGCAGAAACGCCGCCTCCAGCAGTTTTTCCTCAAGCGTTTCGCCCATGAAGATGCGCGGGTCCTCCCAGATGTTGAGGATCGGCCTCGGCGGAAAGATCATCATGCATCCGCCGTAGGTGGCCTGGCCGATGCCCGGGCCGACCATGTTGTCCATATAATTCGTGGCGAAAAAGCACAGGGTCGACTCGTCCTTGTGCTCGGCGTACCAGGTCTGCCGCCAGGGGTACCGCTCCGGCTGGGGTTCCATTTCAAACAGGAAGACCACCACCTCGATGGTTCCCCGTGAAGGCGGAATCTCCTTCACATAAATATCCCCGGTATGCCAATTGCGGAGCGTGTCCCGGATATCGATGCCGTCTTTCACCGACGAGGTAAATTTTTCGGTGCGCACAAGGTCGTTGGACAACAGCAGTTTGGACTGCTCGCGGACATGGGTGTTCATGCTTTCAATTTTTTCATCCTCCGGCGGCCAGGAGCATTGGCCGTATGGATTCCAGGTGTATTTCCACTGTTCCTGTTTGAACGGTTCCGGATCCGGCTTCAGGTCGAGAGAGCGCCATTCGAATTGGGTTTCATTGAGCCGGTTTTTCATGTTCATCACCTGGTCGTCGTCCAGCACCGCCTGGTCGATCCCCAGCGCCAGCGTGTCCAAACCCGGCGCCTCCTGCTGAAAGGGATAATCGCGGGCAGCCTCCATCAGAGCGATGGCGTAGGCGTCTCCGCCGATCTGTTTGGCGGACACCACCAGGGTATACAAGTCGGGGGTGAGACGGTGTTCCATCAGGGTGAGGTTGCGCACATATTGCAGATAAATCTGAAACGTCTGCGGGGTCAGGTTGTGATAACGGATTTTATGTTTATTGAGAAAATTCTCCCGCGCCTTCAGCATGATCTCCTTGACGCCGTCGATGGCCACATTCCGGTCCGATTTCAACTCTTGCCGGTTTTTCTCGTACAGGTAAGTGATGTAGGGAAACTCGCTCAACGCGAAAAACAAAGTGGACGGTTCCAGCCCGTACAAAGTAGGGACGCCGGCCGGCGGTTTGGATTGAGGGTATTTGGACCGGTTGTCATACGCCTGCTTGATCCAGGGCCAGTCGAGCAGTGAACACACCAGAACGACCTTTTTATAATTCATCTCCAGTTGGTGCAACTGGTAGGCCATCCAGCGGGCCCGCTGATTGTGCTGGCTGTTGTCCGCCGGACGGGGAACGAACGGCAGAAGGGCGGTGGCGAACTTTTCGAGAGACAGGCCGCGTAACGAAAAGGCGTCGGGAAATTCGAAATGCCGCGTTTCGTGTTGAGGCACGCTGAGGTCGATGAACCTGCGCGGAATTCCCTCCTGCTGGGCAATGCGAAGCGCCATGATGACGGGTTGCACCGGGTCGATGGGCACGTAACTCAACGTATCTTCCGCTTCTTCCAGTCCACTGATGGAGATGAAGGGAAGTTTCTGGATGCCCTGTTCGACGGTGGTTTGGAATTCCGGCGGCAGGCAAACCGCCAGACAGTCGCACCCGGAGGACAGAATCCGCTGGCGGACTTCACGCGTGAAGTTGCCGCTTCCGTGAATGACGGGGAGGAGTTGAACCTTGTCGCTGAGTGCAAAGA
>CAYPKH010000093.1:0-6736 GCA_964411245.1 uncultured Nitrospina sp. | reverse complement strand
TCGACAAAGAGCGAACGATATCCATTTTACGGGTATTTGCCGCCCGCGCCGGCGCCGAGCTGCAACGGCAGAGAGCGGAAGATACCATCAGGAACATGGCCTACTACGACTCTCTAACCGGGTTGCCCAACCGGCTTCTGTTGATTGACCGGCTGACTCTGGCCCTGGCTCATGCCCATCGTACTAAAAAGCGATTGGCGGTTATGTTCCTGGATTTTGATGATTTTAAGCTGGTCAACGACAACTTCGGTCATGGCATGGGTGATCTCTTTCTCAGGGAAATGGGGCAAAAGCTTAAATCCTCCATTCGAGAAGAGGATACCCTGGCCCGTCTGGGGGGCGATGAATTTATTCTCGTACTGCCTGAATTGGTGGACCGGGAAGATGCCGTAATGATTGCCGAAAAACTTGTCAAACTGGGTAGAGAACCTTTGAATCTTGATGGGAATGAGGTCATATCGTCGTTCAGTATTGGCATATCGTTGTACCCGGATAATGGGGCCGATTATGAAACTCTTCTCAATAAGGCGGACGAAGCCCTTTATGAAGCCAAACGAAAAGGCAGAAACGGATATCATTTGGCAGAATAAATTTTACTTTCTCCCACCCCGATTACCCGATAAAATACATTCTTTATTAATTGCATACAGGCTGGCGTGGTATGTTTTCCATTGTGTCACTGAATATAGGGACTCCGCGGGAAGTCCGTTATGCCGACGGCCGCAAGCTCAGAACCTCATTGCAGAGAAGTCCCGTTGAGGAAAAAGTGTTCCTGGACCTGCTGGGGTTTGAGGGAGACCAGGTCACCGACCCGATAGACCATGGCGGCCGGGATAAAGCGGTCTGCGGCTACCCTGCCGATCATTATTCCTTTTGGGTCGGGGAACTTTCCCGGGACCTGGCTTCCGCCTCGTTTGGTGAAAACCTGACGATTCAGGGATTGACGGAGGACCGGATTCATATCGGAGACCGCTTCCGGATCGGCGAAGCGGAGATTCAATGTTCGCAACCCCGGCAACCGTGCCACAAGCTCACCAAGCTGATGGGTTATCCCAAACTGGCGGCCCGGATACGGGCGCTGGGCTATTGCGGCTATTATTTCAGAGTGTTGAAACAGGGATGGATTCAGGCGGGAATGGCGGTGGAACGGATCCATACCGACCAAGCCGGCATTGCGGTGGTGGATGCCCATCACCTCATGTACCGGGACAAAAATAATTTTGAGGCCATCGAGAAACTCCTGGAACATCCGGCGCTTTCGAAAAGCTGGAAAAGCGCGCTGGGCAAGCGTTTGGCCCATCGTAAAACCTGACTTTTATGGAATCGATTGTGTGTCGGTCATGAATGATAAATTTCCACCGCGAACCCGGGCCTCCTGGGCGGCATGGCTCAAGGATGCTCTCCTGGCGTCGGAAGTGGATGAAACCACCGCCGCAGCTTTATGCGGTCATCTGGCGGATTTGGGAGTGCTGAAAAGGGAAGGGGAGGATGATTGGCGGATCGCTTCGCCCTTCATCGAATCGGCGGTTTCCGTCCAGGAGCAGATGGCGCAACGTTTGAACGATCTGTGTGCCACCGAGCAGGGTTTTGCTCTTCAATATTTTTTAAAGCATTCTCCGGTTTCCCAAAAAACCGGAGAGTCCAGGGAACCGGAGTCTTCGAAGGTGGGCGACCATCCAGAAAGCAACGCCCGGCTTTTGGATCGACCTTCGTCCAACCTCAGCAATCTTCAACTCGTCAAAAAGTACGGACGCCAAGTGCAGTCCTTCGTCGAGTTGGAGAAAAGTTTTACGGACAAACTGTTGGGCGAACACACGACCCTGAAGGAAGCTCGAAAGTTGTTTAACTTTATATTGAGCCGGATGAAACAAAAAACCGAGCCTCGCCCCTGGGAACAACTCAGCCGCCGGCGTCATAAGTAACCGAACGGTGTTCTCCATTTCCCTTCAACCAGGAACAGCACGTATGAGCGAACAGAACTTACTGATCATCGGCGGCGGGCCCGGCGGGTACGCCGCCGCATTCATGGCCGCCGACCGGGGAATGCAGGTAACCCTTATCGATGCTGAAGACCAGTTGGGCGGGGTCTGCCTGTTGCGCGGGTGCATTCCTTCCAAAACCCTGCTGCACCTCGCCAAACTGATCTCCGAAGTCAAACACGCTGGAGAGTGGGGTCTCAATTTTGGAGAGCCGGACATTGACCTCAACCGTATACGCGACTGGAAAAACAAAGTGACCGGCAACCTCACCGGAGGACTGGCCCAGCTCTGCAAACAACGCGGCATTCAACGGAAACAGGGGCGCGGCATGTTCCGGGACTCTCGTTCCGTTTATGTGGAAGATCAGGGTTATATTCCCTGCGATAAAGCCCTCATCGCCGTCGGGTCGCGGCCCATTATTCCCAAGGACTGGGCCGGTCTGGGGCCCCGCGTGATGGATTCCACCGGTGCCCTGGAACTGGAGGACATTCCCGAACGCCTGCTGGTGATCGGCGGCGGATACATCGGCCTCGAAATGGGCACCGTGTATGCCGCTTTGGGGAGCCGGGTAACCGTGGTGGAAATGACCGGCGGCCTGCTCCCGGGAGTGGACCGCGATCTGGTCCGCATTTTACAGGCCCGGCTGAAAAAAGAATTCGAGTCGATTCACCTGAACACGCGGGTCGGCGCCATTGAGGACACGGGAGCCGGCCTCAAGGCGGTACTCGAAGGAGCCGGTGATACGCAATCGGCGGAGTTCGACCGCATTCTGGTTTCGGTGGGACGTCAACCGAATACTTCCGGCCTGGGCCTCGAAAACACGCAAGTGAAGTTGGATGACAGGGGTTTTGTCCAGGCCGATGAGAACGGACAGACCGCGGATCCGGCCATTTTCGCCATCGGCGACGTGGTGGGCGGTGTCATGCTGGCCCACAAGGCTTCTCATGAAGCCAAAAGGACCATCGACCATTTAACCGGAAACGCTCACAACTCCGGTTCGCTGTTGATCCCCGCCGTGGTGTTCACCGATCCGGAAATCGCCTGGTGCGGATTGACCGAAACCGAAGCCAAAGAACAGGGGATCGAAATCGCCATCGCGAAGTTTCCCTGGGGAGCCTCCGGCCGGGCCGGGACCCTGGGGAGAAACGACGGGGCGACCAAATTGATCATCGACCCCAAAACCGACCGCATTCTCGGTGCGGGTCTCGTCGGGACCGGGGCCGGGGACCTCATCTCGGAAGCGGCCCTGGCCATTCAACTGAAAGCCACTGCAAAAGACCTGGCGGAAACGGTGCATCCCCACCCCACGCTTTCGGAAACCCTCATGGAGGCGGCGGAAATGTACCTGGGCCGGTCCACCCATCAGTATAAAAAGCCTCGCTGAGTCTGGCAGGGATTAAATGTCGATCACGTCATCATCGTCCTCTTTTCGGCGCGGACGGGATTGGGAAAATGGAGGACGCGACGAAGGACGGGGAGGAAACGGGTAGTCCAGGGGACGCGGCTGGGGCCGGGGGGGCCGGAACAGGTTGACCACAAAAGTAATCAGTCCACCGACCAGAGCGAATATCAAAAAGGTGATCCCGAACAGAAACAACAGGGTGATCCCCAGAGAAATGGCCAGAACCAGGCCGATCTTGGTCCTCAGGGGCAGTTTCTTGATATTATGGGTGGTGAAAACAAACATTTCAGATCGCGGTCTCCTTTGGTTTATAATACACCCGCCGGTTCCTTAAGGAAATGAAATGAGCATAAATATTTTCATCATTGAATGTCCCGAATGCGGTGCCAAAAATCGGATCAAATCCTATTCGGCGGACCGCATTCCGGTATGCGCCAAATGCCGGGCCCGGCTGGTGGACGAGGATGAAAACGACGCTCATGCCCGGTACGCCGAAAATCTGAAGAATTTTTACGATCTGCCCGATATAAATGCCCGGGATTCCGAATGATTCCTCCCGGTTGGTCCATGAGGGACCCTACTTGAAACCCGAAATTTTATTTCAACTATTAGAAAGTGATTATGGATGAAACGGTTCAAATGATCGATCAGGTTTTAAAAGAGAAGCTGGATGCCACCCACGTGGACATCATCGACGAAAGTTACCTGCACCGGGGACACAAAGCCGCCGGAGGAGGCGGCCATTATGCGGTCACCGTCGTTTCCGCCAAATTTGAAAATGCCAACCTGATCGATCAGAGGCGCCTGGTTTACACCGCTTTAGATGATCAAATCAACGGCACACCCAAGATGATCCACGCCCTGCAGATTAGAACCCTGACGCCTGCCCAGTGGGCCGAACAAACCGGATCCTCCGCCTGAGGGGGATCACTCCCGGTAGATTTCCAACTCTTCGCAGTTTTTGAGGTTGGCCGACTCCGTCAGCGCCTTGATGCCCGCCGGGGAAAACTGGTTTTTGTATAAATCGAGTTTGATGAATTTTTTGCTGTGCGGGGAGTCGGCAAACGCCCGCGCCCCTTCGTCGCCGATCATATTGCCGAATAACGACAGGTGGGTGACCTTGGGCAGGTTGGGTGAGTTGGCCAGGGCCACCGCCCCTTCGTCGCCGATATCATTGTGATTCAGGGTGAGGTTCTCCACATTCGTCAAATACGGGCATTCCGCAATGGCTTCCGCCCCTTCATCGCTCGTCTGGTTTCCTGAATACGTCAGCAGTTTAACCTTTTGGAGAATTTCACCCTTGGTGAACACCTCCATGGTTCCCCTCAATCCGATAAATTTGTCGCGAAGATTCAGCACCGTGCCGTCTTCGCTCAGATTTTCCTTGATGAGATCATCAATCCGGCTCATTCCACACTCCTTACAGATATATTCTGATTACACGGTATCGTTTGAAAGCCCTATCATATCAATTTCCGGTCACTTGGAAAATAAAAACCGGTACGGGAACCGCGTACCGGTTGGAAAGGTTACGTTTAAGTAGAAACGCTATAAAAGCGGATCGAGGAACAGGCCATCCTTCTGCCAGCGTTCGACTTCCTCCTTGGTGGGGACGGGAGGGACCGGCTTTTTGCCGTTCCTCTTGTCCAGCGGATCGTGGAACGTGCGGGAGTAAGCCTCGGCTTTCCACAGATAGAGATGCGGGAAGATCATGCCCCAGGGAGCCATGGCCGTGGCGTCGACCCCCCGCGTGACCCGGCGGTAATACAAATCGTCCGGCCAGTCCTTGAGTTTCAGGGGCCGGTGGTCCGCCATCTTGGTGGTATCCATGGCGTCGGGATCGCGGAAATCGAACGCCCCGGTCATCATGGGAATACCATCGGTGCCATGGCAGACGGCACAGTTGAGGCCCTCCGTGACCGGTTCCTTGCCATCGAAAACTATCTTGCCCTCCGCGATGATCTGAGGATCGTCCCACCATGTCCATTGATTCGGGAATTTGCCTTCGACGGGCATGTGGGTGGGGTCGCGCAGGGTTTTCAGATAAGACACCAGGACGCTCAATTCGTCTTCGCTCAGGTCTTCCTCGTAATAAGTCGGCATGGCCTTTTTGGATTTTTTATCTTCATATCCTTTAGACTGATTTTCCCGCGGGTTCAGAATCTGAGCCTTAATATAATCCTCCGAATACAATCCGATCTGTTTGGTGCCCAGGTTGGGTCCGCGGTCCGAGTTGCCTTCCCAGAACACCTTGTGGCAGTTGAAGCATTTGTTGGACTCAAACACATCCCGCCCGGCGGCGATGACTTCCGGCCCCGCCAAACCGCTCAAATCGACCGGCGGCCTGTTCAGTTTGGCCAGTTCGACTTCAGGGCTGAACTGCGGCAATTGGGCGGTAATGAAGATAAATAACACTGAACCAAAGGCATAAGTTCCAATCAGCCGCCGGATCGAATGGCCTTCTCCCTTTTCCACCTTCAGGGTTTTCAAGTCCAGAATGATAAAGAAGAACAGGCCCACGAGAGCAAAGGCCACGAACTCTATCTGCCACCAGATGGGGAACCCGAAGTGTCCCGCTCCAAACCATAAAATGGCCCCTATCACCACCACCACAGGAATCTTGGGGGCGAGATTCTGGATAAACCCTTTTTCCTTTGGAGGGCGGTGTTCTTTAATCAGCAGGATGCCGTAGGTAAAGGTGAGGGCCGCCAATGCTCCCCCCATAATGGGCGGTGCCATATCGAAATATTTACCGACCACGAAACCAATGGCACCGGCTACGGCAGTGACTATCAGTACTTTATTCAATTTACTCATAATCGATCCAGAAGCAGTTGCGAAAGACTATTCGGCCATTTGAGGCGCCGCCACAACAGGGGCCTCTTCGGTCTCGGGCTTTTTGGCTTTGGGGTACTTGATGCCCAGCCAGATAATAGCCGTCATTATGATAAAAAATGTCCATACAATACCGGTAACGTACACGCCTGACTCCGCCAGGGTCGGCGCAAACTTTTCGGGCGTCACGTCTTTAAATACTTTATAGATGTGCCAGTTCATCCGGGACAGTTCCCGGATCACTCCCATCCAGCTCATCAGCCAGATATCGGTGAATCCCATGAAAATCAGGATGTACGGTCCCAGAGGATTGATTTTTCCCCAGGAAATTTTTCCCGTCTGCGTGGCTATGGTGTAGAAGATATAGTTGATGAGCGTCACCGTCACCAAAGCAAACGCGGCAGTGTTTTTCGCGATCATCAAGGCGATCCAAGCATGAGTGTCCGGCAACACCATGTCGGGGTTCATCCCCGGTTCCGGGAGCATGGTGGCGAAGAACCGGCGCGGCGTAAACCAGATA
>CAYPKH010000092.1:0-6842 GCA_964411245.1 uncultured Nitrospina sp. | reverse complement strand
CCAGGTAAGCCTCATCCATATCCTTGTCGCCCCTTCTTCTGTCCTCATCCCGATGGTCCGCTTCATCCATTTCAGAATAATCAGTGGTGGCTTGCGGTGATGCAGGCTCCAGGGGTTTCCCGATTTCCATCTGGGCTTTACCCAGGACTTGGTCTTGAGTCGACAGGATTAGAATCGAAGCCTCCTCAATCAAATTTTCGGGAATATTCAATTCCTGCAGGGCATCAACGAATATTTCCATAAACACTTCAAAATGTTCCTTGCTCAAGCCTTTATCGACCGCCGCCTGGTGGGCTTCTTTCAGAGTGTTGCCGGCGTATTTGGATTCCCCGCCGAAAGCGAAACTTAAAAAGGCTTTCATCTTGTTCCGCAGGCGTTCTGTATCCACATCATTAAAAAAATGTTTGATGCGATCATCCGCCAATACCTCATCGAAAAAAATATCTACCGCGGCATCCACCGCCCTTTGTCCGCCCAGGCGCTCGAACAGGGTTTCAATGAGTACAGGGTCCGTAGGTTCTTCGATAAACATCTGGGATTTATCCACCTGAGAATCCTCCATGGGCTGGTCCGCCTCGCCCCCGGCCATTCCCTCTTCCTCGGGTTCGGGATTACCGCCGCTTTGCAGGTAGGTCATCAATTCCACCAGATCGGAATAATTAATATTCCCTTCAGACTGGTCGGCTTCAATATTGGACAGGATCTCACGAACCGCATCCACCATCGTCAACAGGGAATTGGCAATGTCCTGAGTCATGACCAGCTCGCCATCTCTCAATTTGCTGAGCAGGTTTTCACCGACATGCGCGATGGACTCCAACTTGGTAAAACCCAAAAACCCGCAGGTCCCCTTAATGGTATGGATGGTACGAAAAATACTGGCCAGGAGACTCTTCTCTTCAGGATTGGCTTCCAAATCCACCAAATCCTGGTCCAGCTGGTCCAGATTTTCATAGCTCTCTGTAAGAAATTCACTGATGATTGGACTCATATCATCCATGGAACTAACCTCCTGGTTTTAAGAAACCTTATGTGATGTTTGAATTATTTCATTGTATTTTTATGGATATCTTTTATTCAAAAGTCTGGCTGTCCTGTTTGCGGACCTGATTTCGCCTCTTATGAGAGGGCCTCCTGCCCGGGGACTGAATTCGAGGCGGTTTACAGGTGCCTCGGGCCCTGTTTCAATTCCCGCATTCCCGCTTTCAGAGGAATAACCAAGGCAAAAGCTTTATTCCATTATAATTTACAGAGTATATAAATGTAAAGTTATAAAGTAAAAAAAATGTGCCCCGCATATCACTTAATATCCGTTTAAATTCAAATATTTAAAATAAATGCTTGTTAAGATAAGATTTAGACCCTCCCCCTCAGGCCGGTATTAATCCAATCATTGAACATATTCTCTGAGGGCGGCAAGGGGGTCCTGGGGGGGGTCCCGGGGAACCGTCCATTCCATCCACTAGGGTCGGGGGAGCGGTCCCATGCCATGGCGGTCAGGAGTTTTCCAGAACTTTCTGGTAATGCTTCCGGTTCAAGCCGTACTTTTGGATTTTGTAGTAAAGCGTCTGGCGGGGAACGCCTAAAGCGAGGTAGGTATTTTTGATATCACCCTTTTGGCGGATCAGTTCCTGCTCGATGATGGTTTTCTCGAACGCCGTCAACTGATCGTTTAAGGTTATGTCTCCATTTCGGGCGATGCTGTTATCGGAAAAAGGCGAAAAGAATTCGCTCTGGCCCGGAACATCCATGATCAAATGGAGCACGTATTTTTCGGCTTCATTTTTGAGTTCACGCACATTGCCTTCCCAGGGTCGCGCCATCAACTTCTGCATAAAGTCCCCCGCCGGAAGCGCCAGAACGGAAACCTTGTACCTCCAGCCGATTTCTGATACGAAATGATTGAACAGCAACGGAATGTCTTCCATGCGTTCGCGCAGAGGCGGAAGATACATTTGAAGCACGTTCAAACGGTAATACAGATCTTTGCGAAATTTATTTTCCTCAAAAGCCCGCTTCAAATCCGTTTTGGTCGCGGCCACAACCCGAACGTCAACCGGAATGGGATCATTGGAGCCGACGCGGTAAATCACCCGGTCCTGCAAAACGTGGAGCAACTGCACCTGAAGATGAAGGGGCATGCCCTCAATTTCGTCCAGAAAGACGGTCCCCCCGTGGGCATGTTCGAATTTTCCGATGCGGCGATGGTCGGCCCCGGTGAACGAACCCGCTTCGTGGCCGAACAATTCGCTTTCGATGAGATTTTCCGGGATCGCACCGCAATTGATAGAGACAAAGTTATTTTCCTTACGCGGGCTGCTCTCATGCAGGCAACGCGCCACCAGATCTTTTCCCGTACCGGTTTCCCCTAAAATAAGAATGTCGGTATCGGAACCGGCTAGGCTGGTGATCATTTCCCGAAGCCGGGCCATGGACAGGGATTTGCCGATGATTCTGAAATTGCTTTCCTGCTGGTTGTTGATCTCTTTTCTTAATACCCGCACTTCCTGCACCAGTTGCCGTTTTTCCATGGCGCGGTAGACCACCTCCATCAGCACTTCGGCGGAAAACGGTTTTTCCAGGAAATCATAGGCGCCGTCGCGGATGGCCTGCACGGCTGTCGGGATATCCCCTTGCCCCGTGATGAGAATGACCGGTAAATCCGGATCGATTTCGTGAATCCTCTTCATCATGGATATGCCGTCCATACCCGGCATGATAACGTCGCTGATAATGATTCCTCCCCACCCGAAACTGATCCGGCTCAAGGCGGCCTTGGCCGAATCGAAGGTCTCCACACTATACCCCTGCCGTTCCAGGGTATCCTTATAACTCAGACGGATGATCTTGGAATCTTCAACAACGATGACTTTCTCTTTGCTCATAGCTCAGCTCAATTCCAGCGGGTGGACGTTACATATTGATCTGCGGGGCGGACCGCCTTGCGGGACGTTCGCTTGGGAAGCGAGATGATAAACGACGTGCCCTGACCTCCGATTCCCGGTTTCACATCAATCCGCCCGCCGTGCGCCTTGATAATTCTAAAGCTGATCGGCAGACCCAATCCCATTCCCCGGTTGTCATTTTTACTGGTGTAAAACGGTTCAAAGATGGTTTGCCGTTGGCTTTCGGGGACACCTTTCCCGTTATCCTGAATCATTATTTCCAGCGAAGATTCCAGCGCCCGGGTGCGGATGAGGATTTTTCCATGAGCCTCCGGAAGGGCTTCCTCGGCATTGTTTAAAAGGTTCAACACCACCTGCCGGATCTGATCCTCCATGCCATAAACTTTGGGAAGACTGGAATCCAGATCCAGCTCCAGCTCAATATTCCGCTTATCCATCCGGGACTGCGTCAACAGAACCATATCGTTGATGGCGGAATGCACGTCCATCAATTCGGGAGCATGGGAGGAAGGCCGGTGGACATCCTGCATTTTTTCGACCAGGTCCATGACACGGCAGCACTCCCGAATCGCCAGTTCCAGCAGATCCTCGGAGCCCTGCTTCAGAGAGAACTCGCGGGCCGCCTTTTCGAGAACGTTCAATATTCCAAAAAGAGGATTTTTAAATTCATGCGCCAGGGAAGCGGCCAGTTTTCCGGTTGCCGCCCATTTTTCGGATTGCACCAGTTGCTCCTGCAGGCTTTTAAATTCCTGGCGGCCTTTTTGACTGGCCAGTTCATATTCCGGAGAGGGCTCCCGGCCGGAAACGGCAGGCGTGCGGTCGATACCGGATTCGTTCAGTTCATCCAGTTTGTGGCGGGTTTCCTTTAAAACGTTCTCCGCATACTTCAATTTAGAAATATCCGTGAGGGTAGCCACGAATTTCCGTCCCGTTTCCTGCGCCAGTTCGCCGACGGCCACATCCAGAAACAGCCGGGATCCGTCTTTGTGGATTCCCATGGCCGCCGCTTTCAGGATGCCGTGTTCCCCGTTTCTTCCATGGTTTAATTTTTGGAACGGGTGATGACTGTGCGATGGATGATGCCCGGTCACCAGCTGTTTGATATTCCGGCCGATCAGGGTTTTCCCCGGATAGCCAAACAACTCCGCCGCCGCGCCATTGAAGGAATCAATCACTCCCTTATCGTTGAAGGTCAACACGGCCTCGCGTCCCGGATGATTGAAACTTTCGGCCTGGTGTTCAGCCCGGTTCAGGGCGCCTTCCAGGTTTTTATATTCCATGAGGGTGCCCACCAGCCGGGTGGCGGACAAAATCCATTTGAGTTCCGCCGAAGAAGGAGACCGCGCTTCCCGAATGTAAAACGTCAGAATTCCCGCGGCCTGCAAATCGGAACCCCGCAGGGGAAACGACCACGAAGCTCGGAAGCCGCAGATTTTTGCCGGGGCGGAACACCGTTCCCAAAGAGGACTTTTCCGGATATCTTCAACGATGATGGGTTTGTTCTGAGCCGCCGCGGTTCCCCAGGGATTCATCCCATCCTCCAAGCTGACGGAAGCAATCTCCCTCAGCAAGGGTCCGGGGAGACTGGGGCCGGCCATGCAATCGAGTTGGGTCTTGTCCTCATTCAACAGGTGAATGGACCCCACCGCCTCGTCCGAACATGATTCCAGTTCGGTAACCAGCGTGTTCAAAATGTCTTTCCAGGGTTCGCCCTGAATCAACATCTCCAGAACCCGGGTCTGGCCGGATAAAAACTGGGATAAATTCTGATACGGATCTTTGCGGTGTTTCGGTTCCGCGTGGCCGAGACGGACCACCGGAGTATTCTTTTTCCGGGAAGCGAGCCAAGGATCAGGATCTTTTGAGGGGGCGGCGGAATGCCGGGGGTCCAGACAATCTGTCACTTTCTTGTAAATCTGCGCCCAAGTGAAAGGCTTTAATACGAGATCGTGAACGCCGGATCGGGTGGCTTCTTCGGGGGATAACAGTTTGGGATAGCCGGTGACCACGATGACGGGCGTGTCCGGATTGATTTTTTTGATCTTCCTCGAAACCTGAAGACCGTCCATGCCCTTTAATTTCAAGTCGGTGATGACCAGGTCGAAATTGTCGTTCTGGAATTTACGGATGCCTTCCTCACCGCTGCGGGCAGTGCTGATATGGTAGCCGTTGTCCTGAAAGTTGCCTTTCAGGGTCTCCACCACCAACCTTTCGTCTTCTATTAATAAAATAGAATCGGTATCCCTCATTCCTCCTCCAAAGGAAAAGTGGGAATTCAGCAAGCTCGGATCAGAACCGGGTTCTGGTCCCCATCTGCGGCCTGTCGGCCGAGCCCAATCCATCTCCTAATCGAGCACAATGACGCCGAAACAGACTATTGCTATCGAACATCGATAAACTTTCCAATTATACGATTGTATGTGACATGGCTTAAAAGTCAACAAAATAAAGCCAATTATTTCAATGATTTCTGGAGAATCGGCCCGAATGGGACCCGGTCCGATTCGGCCGTTTTTCGTCTCCTCTCCAGCCCTGAAACACGGGAAAGGGGCTCCATCCGGTTCCCGCCCCATCAGGGAAACAACAACGTCTGATCGCGCCCTTTCGGCCTTTCAGGTACCGCAAAAAGACACCTCGCCCGGAATCCAGGAGATGTGCCCCCAGGCCGGTGGACCTGCCCCTTCCGGGGCGGTTTTCAATGGTACGGGTTTTTCCTATCTAATATTAGAGTACGGATCGGCCACAAGGTCAACCATAAAATGAATTTTACTTTCTATGTAATTAAACTATAAGGCATTCAAAATAGGCCTGATACGCAGACCGGCCGCCCCAAGCTACCAAAAATAAAAAAGCCTGACACCAGGTCAGGCTTTTTTACCTGGCCGTCTTAGCAGAAGCAGCCAGAGGTGTTTTCACTTGGGGTATAAGTCATAACACCAGGGAATCCTCACGGTCTAAATCATTAACAAAAATCACAGCGCCAAGGCATCTTCCCGTTGCAAATCGTTGATGACAATCCATTCGCCGCCACCGTGCTTCACGCGGGCCTGCCAATCTTCCAAACGGTCGAGATATTCCTGGGGATTCACATTGTCCGAGCGCAATTTGGTGACATTGAGAGCCCGAACGGTAAAACCATCCAGTGTAAAATCCATATTCCGGACAAAGCCTTTGGGCAGATCCTCTTTAAGATCCGAGTAAATGAGAATGTGTTTTTCGGCCGGGTCCACTTCGTTCAGGTATTCGATGGCCTGCAGGAGGCCGCCGGAAATATCGGTATATTTACTGCCTCTGACCGATTTCACGAATTTATCCACGGTCTTGGCAAACGCCCTCTTTTGATTGTTGGAAACCGAAGGCCTCGCATCAAAAGTCACTTTGGCCACGATATCCTTTTCGCTGAAACTGGCGCTGTCGATCCGCGCCACCACCAGGGAATCGCCCGGTCCCAGGGTCCCTAACAGATAGTTGATAATCTGCTGGGCTTTTTTCAATTCCGCGGTGTACGTTCCGGAAGTATCCAATAGCAGGTAAACTCCACGGCCGCTTCCGGTAGTCGCACTATCGGTACAGGAGCTCATGATCAGACACAAGCTCATTAAAATGAAAGTCAGAAACTTTTTCATTTGGCCACCTCCCCTACTTCCAGTTGTTTGGTTTCGGTCAGTTCAATTTGCGGTTGTTCCTCCACGCTCCGGCCGGGCCCTTTCTTCACCATGCGTTGGATTTTCACCATGCGCTCGATCCAGAGGGGAAGGAAAATGAATACATCATAAACGTGGGTCAACCATTGGCCTGCATGGCGGAATCCAACTCCTACCGAACGCAAGGCCATCGCAATGCCCTGGAGGAATATGACCAGCAATTCGCCAATAACGATTCGCGCGGAATGCCCTAAAGACTCCAAAGGTATCGCTACCAAAGCCAGGGCGAAGG
>CAYPKH010000091.1:0-6910 GCA_964411245.1 uncultured Nitrospina sp. | reverse complement strand
CGAACAAGTCGAGGTAATGGGGCGAAGCGGCGGACAGGTGCGGCTGGATCAGAACATTTTCCATGCCCCACAACGCCGAGGTCTCCGGCAGGGGTTCGGTTTCGAACACATCGAGGTAGGCGCCGGCGATCCGTTTTTCGCGCAGGGCCTGAACCAGGTCCGCCTCCCGGATCACGTTGCCGCGCCCCACGTTGTACAGGAGACAATGGCGCGGCAGTTGCCTGAAATGTTCGCGTGTGAACAGACCCTCGGTCTCCGCCCCGCCGGGCAGAACGAGGATCAGGTGATCGGTCTCCGGCAAAACGGCCATGAGGCCACCGGCGGTTACCACCCGGTCATGGCCGTCAAAATAATCCGGCGGCTCAATGCTTTCGCGCTTGACCCCCGTGAGGCGGCATCCGAAGGGTTTGAGGACGCGTCCGATGGTCCGGCCGATGCGCCCGAACCCCAGAATCGTTACCCTCTTTTGATATAAAGACGAAAACTTTTGGGAAATTTTAACGCGGGCCCATTTTTTCTTTTTCTGGAGGTCGCGGGACAGGGCAAACGCCTTGCAGAAGTTCAGCATGGCGCCCACCACGCTTTCGGCCATCATCAGGCCGTGGAAACCACCAAAAAAAACCGGAATGGGGTCCTCAACGCCGGGCTCGATCCAGTCCGCCCCGGCGGCGGGGGTGGCGATCCATTTCAGGTTGGCCGAAATTTTTACCCACTCCTTTTTGAAAAACCAGACGATGGCCCCCTCGGCCCCGGGCAGGCGGGCCAGAAATTCTTTTGAATTACGGCAGACTACCAGCTGAACACCCGGAAACTGTCTACTAAATTGCTCCCGATGGCGGTCCTGGAAGTTCCAGGCCTCCACATGGGGATGAGTCAGATACGCCAATATAATCATTACGGTTGAAAACTCCTCATTTAGGGGTAGTACAGGTTTCCATACACCGGTTTAACAAAAACTATACAATTTCCAGACAATCGATCTAACCCCCAATTTTTAAATCATTCTAAATCAATCACTTAATTTTTAAACCTCTTTTGGCACGACTCTTGAAGTAATTATGGCGATATTGATAAACCCTAACCGAGGAAGCCCATGATACGTTCTGATTTAGCCAACAAACTGGCCGCCAAGATGAACATTTCCAAGCAGGAAGCGGATCGAATCCTGCTGACTTTCATCGACGGCATCATGACCAACCTGGAAAAAGACGGCCGTGTGGTCATCCAGGGCTTTGGTTCTTTCCGCTTGAGAGAGTACCAGGCCCGTGTCGGTAAAAAACCGGTCACCGGCGAGCCCATCCAGATTCCGGCCCGCAAAAAGCCAGTGTTCCACGCCAGCAAGGAGTTGAACCAGCTGATCAACCGGGAACGCACCGAACGTCCGGTTTACGTGGAAACGGTTCAGACGCCCGTTTTCGCGGCGTAAGGGAGGAACTCATGGCCGAATCCGCCCAGCGCGGATTTGTGCTATAATTTTCCGACTGGACTGATGTTCGAACCGAGGGAGGGAGGTTTGGAACGTACCAAACCTTTCCCTCAGTCCGGAATCCTCATACACGAGGCGGGCTATGAGCGATCCCAACACCTGCGGTAAATGCGGGGCGAAAAGCGTCCTTAAGGGGGAGATCGGTCTTCGCACCAGCAGGGACCTGGAATTGATCATGGTGGTCCGCAAGGACCACGGCATCGAGAAAAAGGTCCCCCTGCAACCCCGGGTCTGCGCCCAATGCGGTTTTGTCGACCTGTTCGTCGAAAACCCCGAGAACCTGAAAATCACCTCCACCGACAAACCGGTCGATCCCGGTTTCAAGCAACGTCCCCTTCTCGAATACGATTTTTGATTTTCACTCACCGCCTTCTCAGCCCCGGCATTTTAATCCTGAAATATCTTGTCTTCACCCTGCGATTAAGTAAAAATAAAGAGAGTGTCATGGCATTCCCCCGGTGAAACGCTCACGCTCACGTACAGGGATTCCCGATGGGTAACATTACCAAAGGCCAGATCCATTTTCTGCTCTT
This sequence comes from uncultured Nitrospina sp., assembly GCA_964411245.1. Taxonomy (GTDB): domain Bacteria; phylum Nitrospinota; class Nitrospinia; order Nitrospinales; family Nitrospinaceae; genus SZUA-226. Next base: position 4,891 of record CAYPKH010000091.1, on the reverse strand, counting down.
AAAGTTTCATTCCCTCACCGGCCTGATTCCCATCGGCCTGTTTCTGACGATCCATCTGCTGGTCAATTCCCTGAGAACCGTCGGGGTCCTGCCCTACCAGTTGAGCATCGACGTCATCAACAACCTGCCGTTTCTGTTCGCGATCGAAATTCTGTTCATCTATATTCCGCTTCTGTTTCATTCCATCGTGGGATTTTACATCACCCAGGTGGCGAAAATGAACGTTCTGCGCTACCGCTACCCGCGCAACTGGATGTACGTGTTGCAGAGGCTGACCGGCGCCATGGTGTTTGTGTTTCTGATTTACCACATGGGGACCACCGTCGTCCCGAAACTGTGGTACGGCCATGAATTGTTTGAAGCCGCACCCTTTCTGATCGACGTCATGAACCGGGAATTCGCCACCTGGACCGGACGCATCATTTATATGATCGGCATCCTCAGTGCCACCTTTCACTTCGCCAACGGACTCTGGGCCTTCTGCATTTCCTGGGGCATCGTCGTGGGACCCCGGGCGCAACGCAACGCCGGCATCGTGTTCATGCTGTTCGGGGCGATGTTGACCGTTCTCGGCCTGGTAACGGTTCTCGAATTTTCACTCGACCCCGTCAACGTCAAACCCACCGTCATGGGAGCCGCCTGATGCCAATGCGGAAACCGCAATACATTGTCATCGGTGGCGGGCTGGCCGGGCTGGCCGTCACCATGAAACTGTGCGAGGCCAAGGCGAACGTCACCATAGTGTCCTACCAACCCGTGAAGCGTTCGCATTCGGTGTGCGCGCAGGGCGGCATCAACGCCGCCATCGACACCAAAGGCGAAGGCGACTCGCCGGAAACGCATTTTTACGATACCGTCAAGGGCGGCGATTTTCTGGCCCATCAGCCGCTGGTGCGCGACATGTGCCACCAGGCACCGGCCATCATTCACCTGATGGACCGCCTGGGGGTCGCCTTCAACCGCACGCCGGAGGGGCATCTCGAGTTCCGCCGGTTCGGCGGCACCCTGTACTCGCGCACCGCCTTCGCGGGAGCCACCACCGGACAACAACTGCTGTACGCCCTCGACGAACAGGTCCGGCGGTACGAACACGACGGACAGGTCCAGAAACTGGAATGGCACGAATACCTGTCCGCCGTGCTGGATTCCGAAGGCATCTGCCGCGGCGCGGTGTTGCACGATCTCCGGACCGGGGAAATTTTTACGGCCAGGGGGGACGCCGTGATACTGGCCACCGGGGGTCCGGCGCAGGTTTACGGCAAAACCACTGGCTCCACCGTGTGCAACGGCGTCGCCACCACCTCTGCCTATCTGCAGGGCGCCAAATACGCCAACGGCGAATTCATCCAGGTGCATCCCACCGCCATTCCCGGCCCGGACAAACTGCGCTTGATGAGCGAATCGGCGCGGGGGGAAGGCGGCCGCATCTGGGTTCCCAAAAAACCCGGAGACGACCGCGATCCGCTCACCATCCCGGAAGAGGAACGCTACTATTTCCTGGAGGAAAACCATCCGCATTTCGGCAACCTGGTGCCGCGCGACGTCGCCTGCCGGGAAATCCACGACGTCGTTTACAACAAAAACCTGGGCATCGGCGGCCAGGCCATGGTCTACCTCGACCTGACGCATCTATCCGTAGAATTTCTGGAAGACCGGCTGGGCGGCATTCTCGACATCTACACCAAGTTCACCGGCGACGATCCCAAAAAAGTACCGATGAAAATTTTTCCGGCCGTGCATTATTCCATGGGCGGCATCTGGACCGATTACGAGGACGACAGTCACGGCTTGATCGACCATCAATCGCCGCGCAACCAGATGACCTCCATTCAGGGATTATATGCCGCGGGAGAATGCGACTATCAATTCCACGGCGCCAACCGGCTGGGAGCCAATTCCCTGTTGAGCTGTATTTATACGGGACTCATGATGGGCCCGGGGCTGATCCAATACAGCCGGAACCTCGGTTCTCATTTTGAGGACGTACCGTCGACCCTGTTTGACCAGGCCCGCGATCAGTGGCGAGAGCGTTTTGAAACCATCAAAAAAATGAAAGGCGGGGAAAATCCGCATACACTCCACCATGAGATGGGGAACATCCTGCTGTCGCACGTGCTGATCGTCCGGGAAAATTCCAAGCTGGAGAAGGCCATGACCCAGATCAGCGATCTGGAGGTCCGGTTCAAGGACGTGCAATGCCTGGACACCACCCACTGGTCCAACCCGGCGCCCAGCATGATCCAGCAATTGCACTGCCAGATCCAGCTCGCCAAAATCATCACCCAGGGCGCGTTGATCCGAAACGAGTTCCGCGGGGCGCATTACAAACCGGAATACGATTTGAACCAGCCGGGCGACTTCGATCCGCACGAACATGTCGATTACCTCGAGAAAAAACAATACGGCGAGATCCAGGAAAACGAATTTCCACAGGGCCATCTCGCCTACATGGAACGCTTTGAGGAATGCAACGAGCATTGGCTCAAGACCACCATCGCCGAATATAAAAATCATCAGCCGGAGATCAGCTTTGAAGCGGTCAACACGTCGCTGGTCCAGCCCCGGCCACGAAAATACGATTGAAGGTGAACCATGCCCGACGATAAAACCATCCGCTTGAAAATCAAACGCCAGGACCGGCCGGACGGGAAGTCCTACTGGCAGGAATTCGATCTGCCCCACAAACCCCGTGCCAACGTCATCTCCTGTCTTATGGACATTCAAATGCATCCGGTCACCCGGGAGGGCCAAAAGGTCACCCCGGTGGTGTGGGAATGCAACTGTCTGGAGGAAGTGTGCGGCGCGTGCACCATGATCATCAACGGCAAAGTGCGCCAGGCCTGCACTGCGCTGGTGGACCGGTTGCCGCAACCGATCCGGCTGGAACCGTTGTCCAAATTCCCCATGGTCCGCGACCTGCACGTGGACCGGGGCCGCATGTTTGAAAATCTTAAAAAAGTGAAGGCCTGGATCCGTATTGACGGCACCCACGACATCGGCGAAGGCCCGGTGATTCCGGAGAAACAGCGTGCCAAAGCCTACCTGCTGTCCGAATGCATGACCTGCGGATGTTGCCTGGAGGCTTGCCCGCAATTCACGAAGGATAACGATTTCCTGGGCGCTTCCACTTTCAGCCAGGTCCGCCTGTTCAACATGCACCCGACCGGCGCCATGGAGCAGGAGGAGCGGCTGGACGCGGTGATGGGCGAGGGCGGAATCGCCGATTGCGGCAACGCCCAGGTGTGCGTCGAGGTGTGCCCAAAAAATATCCCGCTGACCGAATCAATCGCCGAAATTGGTCGGGAGACCACTCTGCAGTTGTTGAAAAACCTGTTTTTAAAGTGACGGAAACCGCCCTGTCCGCGATTTTTATTTAAATCGCCCAACCCATCTGATATGATTAAAAATTGAGTTTCGTCAGACAGGCACCGTTGGATAGCGGTTGCTCCCTTAAAGTTTATTCGAAGGAACCTCCATGAAAGTATCCCTTGCCAGCGCTCTTGGAACCTGTTTCGGGGTCGAGGATGCCATCAACCTCGCTCTGGAACCGCAGTTCAAGGGAGAGATCACCATCGTCGGCCAGTTGGTGCACAACAGCCAGGTCAATGAATCGTTGAAGAAAAACGGTGTGTCCGTGGTCAGCGGAATCGACGAAATCGACCAGATCAAAACCAAAAAAGTCATGATCACCGCCCACGGCGCGGCCGATAAAATGAAGGAGAAATTGACCGCTGCCGGATTGATCGTCTATGACGCCAGTTGCCCGCTGGTGATGCGCGTTCATAAAACCATCAAATCCATGGTGGAGAAAAATTATTTTCCGGTCGTGATCGGACAGGAAGAGCACGTCGAGGTCACGGGGATTGTCGGCGATCTCGACGAGTATCTCGTGGTGGGAAACGAGAGCGACCTGGAAAAATTGCGGGCCACCGGCAAAAAAAAATTCGGCATCGTCAGCCAGACCACACAGCAGATGGAAAAGGTGGAGGGCCTCGTCCGGAAAATCCGCGAGATGGACTGCGTGGACGAAGTCGCCTTCGTCAACACCATCTGCCAACCGACCCGCGACCGGCAGATTGCAGTCCGCGACCTGGCGGAGCAGGTGGACCTGATGATCGTCATCGGCGGCTACAATTCGTCGAATACCAAAAAGCTGGTTCAGGTGTGTAACGAACGCAACGTGGAAGCCCATCATATCGAGGCCGACTCGCAATTGGAAAAGCAATGGTTCATTAACAAAAAACATATCGGCATCACCGCCGGAACCAGCACACCGGAGCACATCATCAATAAAGTGCATTCGGCGATCCTCGACATTGCTGAGGAACTGGACGCCCGGAAAATGCAACCGGTTCATTAGAGTGAAACGTGCTGGCACGGAAAGTATCAAGCGCAGGGTGTGATGGGGGATTGGGAATATTGTCAGAAAACGTTGCCGAAGGTCAGCCGGACTTTCGCGCTCAACATCTCCGTCCTCAAGGGCGAATTGCACCGCAGCATTTTAACGGCCTACCTGTTCTGCCGCATCATCGACACCATTGAAGACGCCGCCCGCCTCGATCCCAAAATCAAAATCAAACTGTTGCATGAGTTTTCGCGCCTGATCCAGGACGCGGATCACCGAAGAGATGCGCTTGCAGACTGGGTCGGGGAATGCGGGGAAGTCGACGGCAGCCTGAACGATCTGGAACTGCTGTCCCGGAGCCCGCAGGTGTTCCACGTGTTCGATACCCTGCCTGCCAATCACCAGGCGCAGATCATCCCTTCGGTTTCAGAAATGGCCCGGGGCATGGCCTACTTCCAGAAAAAATTCGACGGCACCGCCCTCACCCTTTTGAACAATGAAGAGGAGTTGGAGGAATACTGTTACTTCGTGGCCGGCGCGGTCGGA
>CAYPKH010000090.1:0-6913 GCA_964411245.1 uncultured Nitrospina sp. | reverse complement strand
GTCAGCCTTCCAAGCTGAGGGTCGCGGGTTCGAGTCCCGTTTCCCGCTCCAGGGTGCAGCCCCTGAGCGTCCGGGGGAGCGGTGAATCGTTGACATTACAATGCCCACGTAGCTCAGTGGTAGAGCACTTCCTTGGTAAGGAAGAGGTCATCGGTTCAATCCCGATCGTGGGCTCCAGAATACCACAGCCGGTATCAGGGCGGCGGTCAATCAATTTCGGATGGGAACAATAAAGACGGGTCTGTTTGGAACGGGCCCGGGACGGGTGTAAGGCGATGAGTGATATCATTCATTTGGCGTGCGGCGAGTGCAAGCGTAAGAATTATTCCACGACCAGGAACAAGAAGAAAACCACGGCAAGGCTGGAGTTCAAAAAATATTGCCGATTTTGCCGAAAGCACACCCCTCACAAGGAAACCAAGTAAACAGTGGTCGCCGGGGCCGGTCGAGCCCGTGCGCCCGGCGGAACGTTTATCGGCCGGGTGGTCCCAACCTGAATTGGCCTTTATGAACAGTTGCATAGGCCAGTAGCTCTAATTGGTTAGAGCGCCAGACTCCAAATCTGGATGTTGGGGGTTCGACTCCCTCCTGGCCTGTATGAATATTGAATGGACCGGTACCATGCTGGGAAAAGCGAAAGATTTTTTAAGTGAAGTGAAGGTTGAGGTTAAGAAGGTCATCTGGCCCTCCCGCAAGGAAGCCGTGGGCGGCACTATGGTGGTGATGGTGGTGGTGCTGATCATTGCCGTTTTTCTGGGGATTATCGATACGATTCTTTCAAAAATCGTAGAAGCATTGATTGCAGGGTGAATATGGAAAGTGCCGCAACCAAAGAATGGTATGTGATCCACACGTACTCCGGGTTTGAAAACAAGGTCAAGTTGAGTCTGGAGGATCGTTTTGCCCACGCCGGCCTGATGGACAAGCTGGGGGAGATCATCATCCCGACCGAAGAGGTCGTCGAGATCCGCGGCGGCAAAAAGAAGATCAGCTCCCGCAAGTTTTATCCGGGGTATGTGTTGATCAACGTCGAGATGGACCAGGACATCTGGTACCTGGTCAAGAACACGCCCAAGGTCACTGGGTTTCCCGGCGGGGCGACGCCCGCGCCATTGACCGAAACCGAGATCAAGGATGTGATGGACCAGATCAAGGGCGAGGCGAAGGCTCCCAAGCCGAAATTCGTTTTCGAGAAGGGAGAAAACGTGCGGGTGATCGAAGGTCCGTTCATGAATTTCAACGGGGTGGTGGAAGAAGTCAATCCCGACAAGGGCAAGGTCAAGGTGATGGTTTCGATTTTCGGCCGCGCCACGCCGGTGGAGCTGGAATTTCCGCAAATCGAGAGCGTGTAAATTAAAAGCGGTATTGGAAGGTGTGTGAATCATGGCGAAGAAAGTAGCAGCGCAGGTTAAATTGCAGATTCCGGCGGGACAGGCCACGCCATCGCCGCCGGTAGGGCCCGCGTTGGGTCAGGCCGGGGTCAACATCATGGATTTCTGCAAGATGTTCAACGCGCAGACGCAGGGCCAGGAGGGGATGATCATCCCGGTGGTGATTTCAGTTTACGAGGATAAGAGTTTCACCTTTATCACCAAATCGCCGCCGGCAGCGGTTCTGCTCAAGCAGGCGGCGGGTATTGCCAAGGGATCGTCCAATCCCAGTAAGGAAAACGTGGGGACGGTGACGCGCCAGCAGGTGAAGGAAATCGCAGAAATCAAAAAGGCGGATTTGAACGCCTTTAATATTGAAGCCGCGATGAAGATCATCGAGGGTTCCGCCCATAGCATGGGCATCACAGTCGAAGGTTAGAAGGGTCGGGAAGCATGGCTAAGCATGGCAAAAAATATAACGCCACGGCGGAGAAAATCGATCGCCTTAAAACCTACGAATTGAACCAAGCGCTCAGTCTGGCCAAGGAGGGTGCGGCCACCCAGTTCGATTCGTCGGTGGATGTGGCGGTGAAGCTGGGGGTGGATCCCCGCAAAGCCGATCAGAACATCCGCGGCAGTGTGGTGTTGCCCAAGGGGACCGGAAAGAAATTCCGCATTCTGGTGTTCGCCAAGGGCGAGAAAGAAAGAGAAGCGTTGGATGCCGGAGCGGAGTTTGTCGGCAACGACGATCTGGCTAAGAAAATTCAGGACGGCTGGACCGATTTCGACCGCGTGGTCGCCACGCCGGACATGATGGGCACCGTCGGCAAGCTCGGTAAGATTCTCGGGCCGCGGGGATTGATGCCCAATCCCAAAACCGGCACCGTCACGTTCGACGTCAAGGAAGCCATCCGGCAGATTCAGGCGGGCAAGGTGGATTTCCGGGTGGACAAAGCCGGGATCATCCACGCGTCGGTCGGCAAGGCCAGTTTTTCGGTTGAGGACCTGGCTGAGAATTTCAACGAGTTGATGGGCACCCTGGTCAAGATGAAACCGGCGACCGCCAAGGGGACCTATGTCAAAGGCATTTCGCTGTCCACCACCATGGGTCCGGGGATTCGGGTTTCGTATTAGCCGGGCCGGCGGTTCTCCGGGACCGGGCAGACGATTTTCAGTGTGATTGATTTTGTAAGAAAGGATTGGGATATTGCCTACACCAGCGAAACAGCAGACCGTTGAAGAGTTGAACGACGTGTTCACCCGCGCCAAGTCTGCGATATTGGCGCATTATCACGGTATCTCGGCGGCGGACATGACGGCCCTGCGCACTCACATGCGGGAGCGCGCGGTGGATTTCCGGGTGATCAAAAACACGCTGGCGAAGAAAGCGTCAAAGGGCACGCCGTTGGAGGTTTTGAATTCCGAGTTCAAGGGTCCCGTTTCCCTGCTGGTGAGTTTCGACGACGCCGTGGCTCCGGCCAAGGCGCTTTCCGATTATGCCAAGTCGGGTGTCGAGAAAAGCCCCGAAGTGGTGGCGGGAGTGGTCGAGGGCCAGCAGGTCACGCCGGAGAAGATCAAGGCGCTGGCCGATCTGCCTTCGAAGGAGGTTCTACTGTCCCAGTTGTTGTCCGTCATGAACGGGCCCACCACCAATTTTGTGGGCGTGTTCAGCGCTCTGTTGCGCAAACTGGTGGGCACGCTGGAGGCGATCAAGGATCAGAAAGGCCAGGGGTGACCGATCGTGGCGGTTGCCGGGCTCAACATATTTATAACCGTTTTGTTTTGATTTTCAGCTGAGAAAGGAGTTTGAGATGGCTGCAACGAAAGATGATGTCATTTCCTTTATCGACAACATGTCGGTTCTGGAGATGTCTGAATTTGTCAAGGAGTTGGAAGACAAGTATGGGGTCACCGCGGCCGCACCGACGATGGTTGCTGCGGCGCCGGGCGGCGGAGAAACCGCCGTCGAAGAGAAGACCGAGTTTGATGTGATTCTCACCGCTGTGGGTGACAAAAAGATTCAGGTGATCAAGGAAGTTCGCAGCATCACCAACCTGGGATTGAAAGACGCCAAAGACCTGGTGGAAGCCGCCCCCAAGGCGATCAAAGAGGGTATCAAAAAAGAAGAGGCCGAGGAGATCAAGCAAAAAATCGAAGCGGTGGGTGGGTCTGTCGAGATCAAATAAAGCGGTCTCGTGCGGGTTTAAAGCTGTTTTTGGCAGGCGTTTATTAATTCAACCCAGGGAATCTGAAACCTTATGACAAAAACAACCACCGAACGAACGCAAGTCAACCCCACGCCCAGGTTGAATTTCTCAAAAATCCCAGCGGTTATTGAGATTCCCAACCTGATCGAGATCCAGATCAAGTCGTTTGAGTATTTTCTGCAAAGCGGAATGGCGCCCGAGAAACGCTCCATCCAGGGACTGGAAGAGGTGTTTCGGGATGTCTTCCCGATTTCCGATCTGAACATCAATGCCCGGCTGGAATATGTGGGTTTTGAGGTCGGGGTCTGGGAATGCAGTTGCGGTGAATACAAGGAGCTGGGCGGTCCCGGTGTGGTCTGCGAATCTTGCGGACAAGAGGTCAAATACAAAGAAAAATTCAAGCTGAGCGAGTGCCGGCAGAAAGGCCTGACGTACTCCGATCCCATCAAGATCATGGTGCGTATGGTGCTGTTCGACCGCGAACGCATCAGTGTGAGCCCCCGTGTGCTTAAAGAGCTTCCGGGTAAGTACATCGTCGAAGAAGTGAAGCGCCCGCAGAGCGCAAAAACCCTCATTCCGTCCCGTACGCTGATCGACTCCAAAATCGTAGCGCTCCTGGAGCAAGAAAAGATTCCCGAAATCGTGATCAATTCCGTTCGGGAAGTGAAAGAGCAGAAGATTTTTCTCGGTGAAATGCCGACCATGAGCCATACCGGGACCTTCATGATCAACGGCGTGGAGCGGGTGATCGTCAGCCAAATGCACCGTTCCCCCGGTGCGTTTTTCTCCCACGACAAAGGCAAGTCCCACGTCAGCGGCAAAATCCTTTATTCCGCCCGCGTCATTCCTGACCGCGGCTCGTGGCTCGATTTTGAATTCGACATCAAGGATATCCTCCACGTCAAGATTGACCGCCGACGCAAAATGCCCGCCACGATTCTGCTCAACGCCTTCGGTATGAGCCAGGAGAAAATCCTGTCCACGTTTTATGCCGTGGAAAAAATTTCCTGCACCCGCGAGGGCAAATATTCCATGGGCGCCAAAGGCCTGATGGTCGGCATCAAGGTGTTGGAAGATCTGGTGGATTCCAAAACCGGCGAGGTGGTGGTCAAGTCCGGCAAAAAAGTCACCACACCCAACATCAAAAAACTGGCGCGGATGGCCCGGTCACCCAAGGTCGAAATCGATCCGGAAACCCTGCTGGGGTGCCTCCTCGCCAACGACCTGATCGACCAGGAAACCGGTGAGGTGATAGTCGATTCCAACACCGAGATCACCGAGGAAATTCTCGGGAAAATTTCGCAGAATAAAATCTCCGAGTTCGGGATTCTGCACATCGACGAAGAAACCCCGGATACGACGATTCGGGACACGCTGCTCCTCGGCAAGATCAAAACCCAGGAAGACGCCATTCGCGAAATTTACAAGCGCCTGCGGCCGGGGGATCCGCCCACTGTCGAAATCGCCAAAACGCTGTTTGCCAACCTGTTCTTCAATCCGAAGCGGTACAACCTTTCGGTGGTGGGGCGTATCAAGATGAACCAGAAATTCGGTCTCGATATCCCCGAAGACAACCGGCTGTTGACCCTCGACGACGTGGTTTCCGTTGTCCGCTACATCGTTGACCTCAGAAATGGCATCGGCACCATCGATGACATCGATCATCTCGGCAACCGCCGGGTGCGCGCGGTCGGCGAGTCCCTGGAGAACCAGTTCCGGGTCGGCCTGGTGCGGATGGAGCGGGCGATCATCGAGCGCATGTCCATTCAGGACCTGGAAGTGTCCATGCCGCACGATTTGATCAATTCCAAACCCGTCACCGCCGCCATCAAGGAGTTTTACGGCAGCAGTCAGCTCTCGCAGTTCATGGACCAGACCAATCCGCTGTCGGAGGTCACCCACAAACGGCGATTGAGCGCTCTGGGGCCGGGTGGGTTGACGCGCGAGCGCGCCGGGTTCGAAGTGCGGGACGTGCATCCCACGCACTACGGCAGAATCTGTCCCATCGAAACGCCGGAGGGACCCAACATCGGACTCATCGCATCCCTCAGTACCTATGCCCGGGTCAATGATTACGGATTCATCGAAACCCCCTACCGCTGGGTGGAAGACGGCAAGGTCAGCGATTCCGTGGAATTTCACAACGCCATGGTGGAAGACAATTACATCATTGCCCAAGCGAACGCGGAACTCGACCCGAAGGGCCGGTTCGTCAAGGAAATCGTGGATGCGCGCCAGGGCGGCGATTTTATTCTGTCGCCCCGGGACAAGATCAACCTGATGGATGTATCGCCCAAACAGTTGATCAGTGTCGCCGCGTCGTTGATTCCGTTTCTGGAAAACGACGACGCCAACCGGGCGTTGATGGGGTCCAACATGCAACGCCAGGCGGTGCCCCTGTTGCAGGTCGAGGCGCCGCTGGTGGGGACCGGCATGGAAGGCATCGTGGCCCGGGATTCCGGAGCGGTGATTATGGCGGATGGTGACGGCGAAGTGATCAGTGCCGATGCCTCCCGTATCGTGGTCCGCTCCTCGGAAAAAGGGCGGGGGCGCAACCGGGTGATGGATTCCAAAGTGGATATCTATGCCCTGGCCAAATACCAGCGCTCCAACCAGAACACCTGCATCAATCAACGGCCGCTGGTGAAAACCGGCGAGAAGATCAAGAAGGGGCAGGTGATCGCTGACGGGCCCTCCACCGAAAACGGAGAGCTGGCTCTCGGACGCAACATACTGGTCGCGTTCATGCCGTGGGATGGGTACAACTTCGAAGACGCCATCGTGATCAGCGAGAAAGTCGTCAAGCAAGATATTTTCACGTCGATCCATATCGAGGAATTCGAAGTGGAGGCGCGCGATACCAAACAGGGTAAAGAGGAAATCACCCGCGACATTTCGAATGTCGGGGAGGAGGCCCTCAAGAATCTGGACGACAGCGGGATCATCCGCATCGGCGCCAGCGTCAAGCCCAACGATATTCTGGCGGGCAAGATCACGCCGAAGGGGGAAACCCAGCTGAGTCCAGAAGAAAAACTGCTGAAAGCCATCTTCGGTGAAAAGGCCGGAGACGTGCGCGACACCTCCCTCAGGGTGCCGCCGGGTATTCAGGGAATCGTCATCGACGTCAAAGTGTTCTCCCGCAAAGGGATCGACAAGGATTCCCGGACCCTTTCCATCGAAGAGGAGGAAATCGCCAAGATCGAAAAGGATTTCGGCGATGAAATCCAGATCGTCAAAAGCGAAACCGAAAAACGCCTGCAGGATATGCTGAAAGCCAAGACCGTCAGCAAAACCACCACCATCGGACGCAAGGAGTTCAAGAAAGGGCTGACACTG
>CAYPKH010000089.1:0-6950 GCA_964411245.1 uncultured Nitrospina sp. | reverse complement strand
AGCGCATTTTAAACCGCCCCATTAATGGGGCAACTACATTTGTTCTGTGTGGTGACAAACGGGGGGTAGTGTGGTAACCTTTTGTAACGTAAACCTTTTGTTTTCAACGACTCTAACCCTATGCAACCATTGAAGAAATCCTCCCCGGTGGCGCCGGAACTGCAAGACAAAATCATCGCGGCGGGCAAACGCGTCCTGCGCATCGAAAGCGAATCGGTCGCCGACCTGATCGACCGCATCGACCAGACCTTCGTCGACGTGGTCTCTCTGCTGGACGCCTGCCCCGGCAACCTGGTGGTGTTGGGCATCGGCAAGTCCGGCCTGGTGGGACAGAAAATCGCCGCGACCTTCTCCAGCATCGGCCTGTCGGCGGTGTTCGTCCACGCGGCGGAGGCCAGCCACGGCGACCTCGGCATTATCGGCAAGGAGGATATCATCCTCGCCATCTCCAACAGCGGCGAGACGGAGGAAATGGTCAGGCTTCTGCCGGTCATCAACCGCCGCAAATGCACGCTGGTGGCGATGACGGGCAACCCGGATTCCACCCTCGCCAAGCGCGCGCATTATGTACTGGACATCGCCGTCAAGGAAGAGGCGTGCTCGCTGAACCTGGTCCCCACCGCCAGCACCACTGCCACCATGGCGATGGGCGACTCGCTGGCGATGGGCCTGCTCGAAAAGCGCGGGTTCAAGTCGGACGATTTCGCCCTCAACCACCCCGGTGGGAGTCTTGGACGCCAACTGCTGGTCACGGTGGCAGATGTGATGCACGCCGGCGACACCATCCCCACGGTCATGGAAGATACCGATATCTATGCCGTGCTGACCGAGATGAGCCGCAAGCGGCTGGGCACCACCCTGGTGGTGAATGGCAAGGGACAGATGGTGGGCATCATCACCGACGGCGACCTGCGCCGGTTGATGGAATCCAAGCGCGATATTGCTACCATCAAAGCCGCCGATCTGATGTCTAAAAATCCCAAGACCGTGCAGAAGGACGACATGGCCACCAAGGCCCTGCAGTTGATGGAGGAGTATTCCATTACCTGTATCGCCGTGTCCGAGGACGGCAAAGAGATCGACGGCATGATCCACCTGCACGACCTCCTGCGCTCCGGCATCGCTTAACCGGCGAGCCGCCAGTGGCAAATTTCCTCTGTGGTTAGAGCTCCCTCCGGGCGGTGCCCGGGCGGAGTACCTCCGCGGGTAAATTAAAACCCAGATTCTTCGTCGCCAAGGCTTCTCAGAATGACAATTCGGTATCGTTGGTCATGCTGAACGCAGTGAAGCATCTGGGTCTTTGTCCAGTGACCCTGTCAAAAATCCCCTATCCGCCTGAACTCGTTGAAACTTTTATATTAAATCCCCCATCCAAACAGCGATGGATTGCTATATAATCTAGGTCCTGATGACCGGTAACGAGATACGCAAACGATTTCTGGATTTTTTCGCGGAACGCGGCCACACGGTGGTGCCGAGCGATTCGCTGGTGCCGAAGAACGACCCGACCCTGCTGTTCACCAATGCGGGGATGGTGCAGTTCAAGAACGTGTTCCTCGGCCAGGAGAAGCGCGACTACACCCGCGCCGCCTCGTCCCAGAAATGCGTGCGCGCCGGGGGCAAGCACAACGACCTGGAACAGGTCGGGCGCACCGCGCGTCACCACACCTTCTTCGAGATGCTGGGCAACTTCTCGTTCGGCGACTACTTCAAGAAGGACGCCATCATCTACGCCTGGGATTTCCTGACGAAGGACATGAAACTACCCGCCGACAAGCTGTACGCCTCGGTATACAAGGATGACGACGAGGCGTTCAAGCTGTGGAAGAAGGAAATCAAGCTGGCCGGCGACCGGATTTTCCGGTTCGGCGACAAGGACAATTTTTGGGCGATGGGCAACACCGGCCCGTGCGGTCCCTGTTCGGAAATTTTCGTCGACCAGGGCGAGGCGCTGGGGTGCGGCAAGCCCACCTGCACCGTCGGGTGCGACTGCGACCGCTATCTTGAGGTGTGGAACCTGGTGTTCATGCAGTTCGAGCGCGACCAAGCGGGCAAGATGACGCCCCTTCCCAGCCCGTGCATTGATACCGGCATGGGCCTCGAACGCCTCGCGGCGGTGGTGCAGGGCAAGTCGAGCAATTACGATTCCGACATCCTGATGGGATTGATCGAGCATGTCAGCAAGATCACCGGCAAAAAGCATCACAAACATCCAGAGACCGACGTTTCCCTGCGGGTGATTGCCGACCATGCGCGCGCCAGTGCCTTCCTTATTAATGACGGTGTTCTGCCCTCCAACGAGGGACGCGGTTACGTGCTCCGGCGAATCATGCGCCGGGCATTGCGCCACGGCAAACTGCTGGACCAGAAGGAGCCGTTCTTTCATCACATTACCGAGGACGTGGCCGATAAATTCAAGGACGTGTACCCGGACCTGGCGGTGAACCACGACTTCATCCAGAAGGTGGTTACCAACGAAGAGGATAATTTCAACACGACGCTCACCGTCGGTACGCAGAGGCTGGACGAAATCTTCGACAAAATGAAAAAGGCGAAATCGACGATCATCCCCGGTGAGGAGATTTTCAAACTATACGACACGTTCGGCTTTCCGGTCGATCTCGTTGAGGAAACCGCGAAAGACACCGGCTATACACTCGACATGGACGGCTTCAACAAGGCTATGCAGGTGCAGAAGGAAAAGGCCGTGGCCTCGTGGAAGGGCTCGGGCGAAAGCCAGGTGGCGCCGGTATTCAACGAAGCGCTCCAGAGAAACGGTGCAACGGTGTTTAAGGGATACGGCAATACCCACGGCGAGGGAAAAGTGGTCATGCTCATCAAAAACAACAAGAGTGTCGACTCGGTTAAGGAAGGCGAAGAGTGCGGTATTTTGATGGATCAGACCCCGTATTACGGCGAGTCGGGCGGGCAGGTGGGTGACGTCGGACGGGCGTATAACGATCATGCCCAACTCGATATTCTGAACACCACCCGGCCCCTGCCGGATTTGATCGTGCATCACGCGAAAGTCGTGCAGGGCACGGTGAAGGCGTCCGATCCGTTGACGCTGGAAGTGGACGCGGCGAAGCGCAACGACACCGCGCTCAACCATTCCGCGACGCACCTGTTGCACGCGGCGCTGAAGGAAGTGCTGGGCGGCCACGTCAAACAAGCCGGATCGATGGTGGCGCCGGACCGTTTGCGGTTCGACTACACTCATTTCTCGCCGCTAACCGATAAAGAGCGGGCGCGCATCGAGGCGCTGGTCAATGTAAAAATCCGCGAAAACATCGCGGTGGAGACTGACGAGATGGATATCGAAACCGCGCTGGAGAAAGGCGCGGTGGCCCTGTTCGGCGAGAAGTACGGCAACAGCGTCCGGGTGGTTTCCGTGCCCGGTTTCAGCAAGGAGTTGTGCGGCGGCACGCACGTTTCCGCGACGGGGGATATCGGTTTTTTCAAAATTACACAGGAGACGGGCATTGCCTCCGGCGTGCGGCGCATCGAGGCGGTGACGGGTCCCAAGGCCTACCAGCGCATTCAGCAGGAGTTCGATAACCTGTCAGGCATCCGCGCTCTCATCAAGGCGCAACCGGATGAGGAGTTGAAGAAACTCCAGAAACTCATCGAGAAAAACAAGGAGCTGGAAAAGCAGGTCGCCGCACTCAAGGAAAAATTAGTGACGGGCAGCGGTCAAGGCGGCGCATCCAGCCTGGCGGATGAGGTGCAGAAGATCGGGGGTGTATCCCTGTTGGTCAAGAAGCTGGAAGGCGTGGACGCCAAAACACTGCGGACGTTCATCGACAACGCCAAGAACCAGTTGAAATCAGTGGTGGTGGTGGCCGGGGCGGCGGACAACGGCAAGGTGCTGCTCGCCGCCGGGGTGACGAAGGACCTGACCGACCGGTATCATGCCGGGAACATCCTGAAACAGGTAGCGGCGGTGGTCGGCGGAAGTGGCGGCGGCCGGCCGGATATGGCGCAGGCGGGAGGCTCCAAACCGGAAAAACTGGACGAGGCGCTGGGGATGGTTGCCACCATTATTAAGCGATAACGGGAAAATTCGAGGGGCCGGGCGATTAGTGATTGCCATCGGTGACCGTCATCGATACACTTGGGACAACTTACAAAACCTTCACTTCCCTTTAGAGTCCATCTCGTCAGGCGAAAGTGAATCGAACGAGGGGATTATGAAGAACAAACGCAAGGAAGAATTGAACGGCAAGTGGAAACAGGTGGCGAAGAAGGCGGTTACCGACGACGACTTCAGAAAGCGACTGGCGAAAAATCCCATCACCGTGATGAAAGAACACGATCTTCATCTCGCCGAAGGCATCGAAGCGCGGCTGGAAGCGGGATACGAAATCAAGCTTTTTACCGCGCCGGACACCGCCGAGGAATTAAAGGAAGAAGTGAAATGGTGGAAAGTGCGGGTGGACATGATCCGCGAATTCGGCAAGGATGACAAGGTGACCTCCGGAAGCATCGCCGCTCCGGAAGCCGAGGATGGAGTGTAGCCGGTCCATCTGTCAAAATGAAATATGCGCCCGTAGCTCAGCTGGATAGAGTGCCGGATTCCGGTTCCGTAGGTCGGAGGTTCGAATCCTCTCGGGCGTACCAATTCAAAAAAGGGCTTGCAGGCTTATCTTCCTGTAAGTCCTTTTTTGAATAAAGCTCCACAGGTCTTTCCCTTCTGACACCAACAGCGACCGCCGATTTATGGCCATGATAAAAATGCGTGTTTGGTACAGTTCGGTTATTTTATTTTGGTTATACGCCTGCCAGTCCGGAAATCAATTTCCGGCCACGACGATCAACGCCCCCGGATCCCCTCCGTACCAGGTTCTGCAGAATGACCCGGAGAGCGCTGACCGGAAAATCCTCGCACTGTTGACCTATGCCGACCGGTCCTATGAATGGAGAAAAAGCGCCTTGGCCATCTACCATCGGCTGGCTGAATACCAGGATTCCCATGACGGGAAAATATTAGCGAGTGACCTGCGGGACATGCATAGGATGGCGAATCTCTATGTGAGCTCCATCCGGAAGCCCTTGATCGATATCATGCGCTCGCCTTATTTTTACATGGATCTTGAAAGGGAGATCCGGTTCCAGAATGACCGTGAAACCTATGTGGAGCGCAATGTCGTTTTTTATCAGGACAGCACCGGAGCCCGGTCCCGCGACCCGAGCCTTCTGCAGACCAGCGAAATCTTTCAGGAAACACTATTGAATATTCACCATATCAATCCCCACGATCCCGAGGGCCGGACCATTCTAAAGGATTTCAAAGTCTCGCTGGCCGCTTCTCTTTTGCTGTTGGACAATTATGCCGTGGCCCTGGAGCCTTATTTCAACAATAAATCGCTCCGGCGAAGCCTTTTTTATGATATGCCGGACAGCCAGTGGGATGCCCGCAATGAGGTAAAGAACATCTGGTTGAATTATGAGAAATTCCACCAGTCTTCAAGATTGATTCAAGCCGCCGCAATTTACAAGGAGGCCCAAACGGCGGCGGCCCTAGGCGTAGGGGCAACGGCAACCCCCGGTCCCTACCTGCAGGAACTGGACGATCTCATTCAGAAAAGCCTGGCTTTTCAGGAGTTGGAGGAGGACTCCAGCCAGGAGGGATTCCTTCACCGCCTTGTTCAAAAAATCAAATTCCTTATAAAGCGGCCCAGAGACGATTGGTTCAGGATCCGGTTTCACACCACCCGGTTGACAAGCAAAGTTTTCGGAAAAACCACAGGGGTATTTGAATTTCGGAACGGAAAGCTTAGTAATCTTCCCAAGGAGAAATTTAAAACCCTGGCTTCCGGGATGAAGCCCCTGGACATCCTTCTGGAGAAAACTCCTTTTCGATTGACGGACCAGTTTATTCCGGGTTACTACGGACATGTCGCGGTATGGGTGGGTACGGAACGGGAGTTGAAAGAAGCCGGCGTATGGGATGAACTACCCGATTATTACAAAATTGCCCGGGAGCGTTATGCATACCAGGGGCCGCCGTTTCAGAAAGCGATTCGTCAGGGCAGGCATATTATTGAAGCTCTGCGCTCGGGAGTGGAATTGAATTCCCTGCGCCAATTTTTAAACATCGATGATCTGGCGGTGCTCAGACCGCGAGAATGCCGGGAAGACCAACCCAGTCTGCAATCCTGTCTATCCCAAAGCGACAAACGGAAATACCTCATTGAGGCTTTCAAACAAATTGGGAAGGAATACGACTTTAATTTTAACGTGAATACGGAGGCCCAGATTGTGTGCTCGGAATTGGCCTACAGAACATTTCTGAAAGTTGATTTCAACACAACCAAAACTCTGGGGAAGCACTCCATAAGCCCCGATCAGGTAGCTCTGAAGGCCCTCCAAGAGGATGATTTTTTCTATCCTGTCCTCATGTATTTTGACGGGAAACCGGTATCGGGAAATACCGATTATTTACGCAACCTGCTGTCCCTTCTCATAAGCGACCAAGTTGCCGCCGTCGAAACCCTGATCGAAAATCAAATCCTAATTTCCCATTAGATTTCAAATTAGCGGCATTGCCACTCCCGCCAGCATCCTGATCGGCCGGGCTATTATCCCTTTAGGAGTAAAGTTCAGTCCAGGAAAAGGTCCGACCGACTTGTAGTGTTTGTGGAAATCTGGATGGTCACTTGGAACGACTATTCCCCCTGGCCGCAATTCGTAGCTTGTCGAGTAGAAGAAGGGCCAGACGTCGACAATGGGGATCATCCCTGAAAAGGTTTCCATAAATCCTGTGAAATATGAAAGGATGGGTAGCTTCCTGCTTTTGGCTACCACCCAGCTGTTTTGTGGCTCTGTATCGAGAAGAATATTATCTTTCATATCACGCGCAACAGTCTCATCCCAGATGACAAGCGCGACTTCCGTATTGAGATGGTCTGATCTGGGGTCAAAGTTGTGTGAGCCTATCCAAGTTATTT
>CAYPKH010000088.1:0-6955 GCA_964411245.1 uncultured Nitrospina sp. | reverse complement strand
GCGCCGGGACCGGGCCCGAAGGGTGTCCGGGCCAATCATAGGAAGGGGCTGCTTCCCGGCCGGACCCCGTAATCGAATCACCCGCCGGTGCCGCGAAGGTTTTTTCGTTTTGTTGCAAGGCGGCCTGCACCGCCTGACTCAC
The DNA here is from genome assembly GCA_964411245.1 of uncultured Nitrospina sp. Lineage (GTDB taxonomy): Bacteria > Nitrospinota > Nitrospinia > Nitrospinales > Nitrospinaceae > SZUA-226. Next base: position 6,813 of record CAYPKH010000088.1, on the reverse strand, counting down.
AAACCGGTACACGTCCTGCTGAAACGCGAACCGGACTTCCGCCTTGGCGGGATGCACATTGACATCCAGCAGTCCGGGATCCATCGTCAGGAATAAAAACAGGACGGGATGCTGGCCGCGCGGCAGAAGATGGCTGTACCCCTGTTGCGTGGCGGACAGCAACACCTTGTCGCGCACGCATCGCGAATTAATGAACCAGTACTGCGTATTGCGGTTGGACCGCGTGTACACCGGGCTGGAGATGAACCCTTCGATGCGGTAAGTGCCGTCGTCCCGCTCCACCCGAATCAACTCCCCCGCCAGATCCGCACCGAACAACTCGGCAATCCGGTAAACCGGCTGATCGGTCGGCAACGTGGCCAGCAATTGCCGGCCGTTATGGTGCAGGCTGAACTGGATTTCCGGGTGCGCCAGCGCCTGCTGTTGCACCACCTGGGTGATGTGCGAGGCTTCGGTACCGTCTTTCTTCAAAAATTTCTGGCGGGCGGGGGTATTGTAAAACACCTGATTCACTTCAAGGGTGGTGCCCCGGGAAAAAGCGATCTCCCGGATACGGGGAGCGTCTCCGCCTTCGATCGACACCTCGGTACCGTTTTGGCCCCCGCCGGGACCGGTGCTCAGCCGCACGCGGGCAATGGAAGCGATGCTGGGAAGCGCCTCTCCCCGGAACCCGAGCGACCGGATCGCCTCGAGATCGCCCGCGCTCTGAATTTTGCTGGTGGCGTGACGCTCAAACGCCAGACGCGCGTCTTCCGGCTCCATTCCCGATCCATTATCGGACACTTTGATGCTCTCCTTCCCGGCGGCCTGAATTTCAATGGTGATGCGGCTGGCTCCGGCGTCGATGGAGTTTTCCACCAGTTCTTTGACAATGGAAGCGGGCCTTTCGACCACCTCTCCCGCGGCGATCTGGCTGGCGAGCTTTTTTGGAAGAATCTGAATACTCATCCGGTTCTCTTAAGGAAGGATGTGGGTGACGGTTTGCCGTTCGAACCGTCAGATCGGTGCGACGGATCGATTGTAAACCAATTCCCTCCCAAATCCAAAACGATATGCGCGAACGCCGAATCCGGCCGGAATCAGGGTTGTATTTTCATGGATTATTAAATTCCGGAAACGGGAAGCCTGCCATTCTCGCGGCCAATCAAGTATGCTAGGGGCATGAAACCGATGCCCGAATCCTGGAAACTCGCCCTCCCCCTATTGTCGGTATTGCTGGTGGTGCTGACTCTGGCGGGCGACCGCTTGCGGCCGTTGCCCGATCCCGCCGACCTCGATCCCGGCCTTGCGCACCCCCATGACGATCATTCGCAACACGGCGGTGCTCTGGATCAAGCCTTCAACCAAGCGCCCGATCCCGGTGCCCTTCCCGCTGACCCGGAAAAGGAGCGGCGGATGGGCATTTTTCATTACAATGAGGGCAATCGGTTTTTACGGAAAGGCAACTGGAAGGAAGCAGTGCGCAATTACAAAATGGCTCTGCATCATGACCCAACCCTGAGCGAAGTCTACGTCAATATGAGTTCCGCTTATCTACAAAGGCAACAGTTCGAAGAGGCCCTAAAGACGCTCAAAGTTTTAAAAACCCACGCGCCGGACCACCCCAACCTGTATTACAACTTCGCCTGCTATTACTCCCTGACGCATCAGGAAACTGAAAGTCTTGCGGCTCTGCAACGGTCGCTCAAGCTCGGTTACTCCGCGCGCGGGGACATGCACACCGATCCCGATCTGGCCAACCTGCGCCAGACGGAGGAATTCAAGCAATGGCTTAAAACGTTATGAGGGGAAAGCCCCGGCGGCTCAGGATTCTTTGGGAGGGTTGTTGTTGCCGGGGGGATGAATCAGGCTCACCTTGCCGTCGTGGTTGATGGTCAACCCCCGCTGCCCTGCCAGCAGCAAATGCAGATCGTCCCCGATCAATTCCCTGCGCCAGCCGTGAAACAGGGGATGCTGGTCCAGGTCCTCCTTTTTCTCATGGACCTCCACAAAACTGTGAATCATTTTGCGGTCGGCCAGCATATGGGGTTCGATCTTCAAAACTTCGGAACGGATTTGCACGAAGGCCGCCAGCAATTCCTCCACCCCCCGGCCGGTGGCGTAATGGGACGACTCGGGGAGTTGCGGATACTGGTCTTCGGGAATTTGCATGCCGGCCTGGATGAGCTTGAGAATTTCGTCGCCGCTGGCATTGCCTTCACGGGAGTTGAAGCCGCGGATTTCGGCCAGCTCCTTGCGGGACGCGGTTAGCCCCCGGGCGATTTCCAGCAGGGGCTCGTCGCGGATGATGGATTTGGCCAGACAGTTGCGCTTCATGGCCTGTTCTTCCCGCCATGCCGCCAGCTCTCTCAGCACCGCCAGGTTTTTCGGTTGGAGCGTGCGGAAGTTTTTGACTTTCAGGTATTGCTTTTTGGGGTCGGGCAACTCGAAGTTGGACGGATCGGCCAGTTCCCGGAACTCTTCCTGCACCCATTCGGTGCGGTTGAGTTTCTCGAGTTGCTTCACCACCTTGTGGTAGACGGGAACCAGATACCGGACATCATTCAGTGCGTAATCGATCTGACTCTGCCGCAGGGGCCGCCGGCACCAATCGGTGTAGGTTTCAGTTTTTTGGATTTTTTTACCAGTGACCTTCTTCACGATTTTCGCGAAGGAAATCTGGGCGCCCCACCCGATCATCGAAGCCGCCACCTGGGTGTCGAAAATCGGTTGCACCACATCACCGGTCAGCCGGAACAGGATTTCCAGATCCTGCTTGCCCGCATGAAACACCTTCACCTTGTCCCGGCGTTTCAAAAGATCCAGCAGCGGATCGAGGTTTTTGACGGAAATGGGGTCGACCGCGGCGCACACCTCGCCGCCGGCAATTTGAATCAGACCCAACCGGTGAAAATAGGTTTTTTCCCGGACAAACTCGGTATCGACCGCAAGCATGTCGCAATTTTCAAGTTTTCGGATTAAATCGGGAAGATCCCGGTCGGCGGTTACATACATTTTACTTGAGGCAGGGATTCATATTCACGCCGGACTGAGGGCGGAAAAGCGCTGAATGCGCCTGATGTTTGCTTCAGATTGATAAAGGATAATTTATCTTATTATAAAGGCAGGGAACCCTTTGTTCTATGGAAATATAGGGCGACGTAAAGGATCAGGCCGATTCGTCCAGCTTGACCCGGCTGGGCTTGGAAAGCCCCATGGTGGTCCAATTGGATTCATAATCGAACTCATCTTCTTCCACTCCCATGTTTCCCGTAAATTCCTTCCCTTGATTGTTGGCCTTCCAGAACTTGTTGCTTAACCGTTTCGAAGAGATCACTTTCATGACTTTTCCTCGATCATCAAGAATCTTGACTTCGTAGAACATAAGAGTCCTCCATCCGGTTATGGGTGATGTTTCACGGTATGAGACAGGCTGAATTTAATGAACTTTTAAGCATTTCAAATTCAAGTAGTTACAATATATTTACATGGCATGCCAAGTAAAAGTAAAACGAACGGCAGATTTTGTCAAGCAAATAAGTTCAATAAAATCAATTAATACCAACCAAGTCCCGGAGATTCGCCGGGAAGCAGGTCCCCGGCGGAGGTGGGCTGCTCAAAAAATCCGCCCCGGCCGAAGACAGCAGGCCCCGCTTAAATGCTGGACATCTAAAACCTTATCCTGCCGTTCCTTAGAAAAAGAAAATAATCCCAAGAACTCACCACGCTTGGACATTGACTTTTAAACGGCAATGCCATAAGTTTAAAGCATAAGGTTTCATACGCCTGTGTGCTTCCGAGCGGGGTATTAAGTGCTTTCAACGAACCAGACTGGATAACGATGAGAATTCTGGGAATCGACTCATCCACTCCGGGTTGCAGTGTTGCCCTCCTGAATAACGGTACAATCATTTCAGAACAAATCGCCGACCCTCAGCCTTCCTATTCCAAGTTTCTGTTACAGATGGTGGACCAGGTCCTCAAGGAAGGAGAGGTGCGTTTGGATGAGGTCGACGGGTTTGCCGTCACCCTTGGTCCGGGGTCGTTCACCGGACTGCGAATAGGGATCAGCCTGCTCAAGGGATTCATCTTGGCCACGGAAAAACCGTTCGTGGGCATCAACTCCCTGGAAGCGCTGGCCAGCACGGTGGATTCGCCTGAGCTTCCCGTCTGCACCGCGCTGGACGCGCGTAAGCAGGAATTGTACGCCGCGGTGTTCGAAAACAACCCTGACGGGCCGGTTCCGGTGATCCCGGAAAGCGCGCTGGCTCCGGAAGCCCTGTGCGCCGCCATCCAGGTCCCCACGCTGTTTATCGGTAACGGCGTGGAGCGTTACCGGGACCTTTTCAGCAAGTCTCTCGGAGACCGGTTTGTGGAACCCGAAGGTCCCTTGAAATATTCTACCGCCGCCGGGGTCGCCCGGCTGGCCGCGCCGCGATTTGACACTCAAAACAATTTCGATTTGAACCAGTTACACATTAATTACATACGAAAATCCGAAGCCGAACTGAGTTTGGGAGGATCATTAGCCGAAAGGAGATTATGACATGGAAATTGATCCGACGTTGCTTGAAAAAATCCAAAACGAGAACAATGAATTCAAAAAACTGTACGAAAAACACGGTCAACTGAAGCACCGGGTGGAAGAGCTGAACCACATGAAATTCCTGAGCCCGGAGCAGGAAGTGGAAAAGAAAACCATTCAGAAACAAAAGTTGAAAAACAAGGACCGGATGACGGAGATCATCGACCAATACCAAGCGAGCCCGCATTAATAACGGTTCTGCACCCCCGGCTTTTGATCCCGGGTTCTATTCCCCCAGGCCCGCCACGCTCGCGGGTGATGGCGCGGTCACGGGTTTGGGGAAGACTGCACCCCGGATCCCCTCCACCAAAAACCGCCACGACACCACGCGGTCGGCGGGCAGGTAATCGCCGATCACCCCCACCAGGGTTTGCGCCAGATGAGGATTCCGCCGAAGCAAGGCCACCACGGCATCGCACCAGCGCGGCCGGTAAATGAGTTTCTGCAAAATCCGGCTCAAAATAAATTTCCGGTGAAATTCCGCCTGCCGCCGGCGTTCGTATTCCGCCAGAAAATTTCTTGAGAAATTCTCCGCCTGAAACGCTTTTTGAATCACTCCCGCCGCCAGTTGGGCGCTCCTGAGCGAAAGATAAATCCCTTCCCCGGTAAACGGGTCGATGAATCCCGTGGTATCCCCCACCAGCACCAGACCGCCCAGGGGAGGCGACCGGACGCCGTACGCCAGCGACCCCACCGACCGCACTCTTTCCTTTAAGTGCGCATCGCCCAGAAGGGATTGACGCCGCGGGTTGCTCCGCACCACGGCCTCATAAAACGCGTCCAACTCGCGGCCCTTCACGTTCCGGTCCTCGACCACCAGCACCACGTTGACGGAATCCTCCCCCACCGGCGCCATGGCCGTGTAACCGGGCGTGCTGATATGCATGGTGCAATAGTCCATGGGACTTTGAACATTTCCCCAATGCGCGGCGAGGGCGATTTTGCCCGGCCCCTTGTGCCGCTTGATCAATCCCAGACGGCGCAGGGACAACCCGTTGCGCCCGCTGGAATCCACCACCACCGGGGCGGAAAACGCAAACGCCGTTTTCGCCTCATCCCGGCCCCGGACGCCGACGACGCGGTCCTCTTCAATCAAAAAGTCATCAACCGCGTGCTTTTCCCGCACCTCCAGTCCCTGTGCGCTCAACTGGCGGACCAGCAGGTGGTCCAGCTGAAACCGGGGAAGCGACAGGCTGGTCATGGTTTTTCCCTGGCCGGGGCACGGCGGATAATCGATGCGCAATTCCGGTTTGCCGTAGGAAGAGATGGACACGCCCCTCAATCTCACGGGATGGGTTTGCTGGATGGCGTCCAGCACGCCGAGGTCTTGCCAAATGTCATCGGCGGCGGGACTGATGAACTCGCCGCACACTTTGTCGCGCGGAAAGGCGGCCCGGTCCAGCACCAGCACCCGCAGTCCCTGCTCATGCAGGAACAGGGCGGAAGCGCATCCCGCCGGTCCGGCCCCTATGACGATGACATCGTAATGGTTCATACTCCTATTCTCTCTCCAATCGTGCTGACGCAAAAACCCAATTACGGTTTATTCTCAACCAGCGCGATGCGGTACGGGAAATGCCGGTGCACTTCAAAATTCAGCCAGCCCGCCGCCTTCGCCAGCGCGCGCATTTCGTCCGGCGTGAAGGCGTTCATCACGGAAACCGGGGCGTCGTAGCGGGTCAGGCGGTTCTGGGTCAACAACCGCGTCAGCACATAAATCGAAGCGTAAGCCACCCGGCTCCGGTGCAGATCGTTGATGATCACCCCGCGCCGCGCCCGCTTCGAAAAACCGGCCAGCATCGCCACCGCGTGTTCATTTGAAAAATGATGGAGCGACAGCGAATTGATCACCACGTCAAAACTGTTCTCTTTAAACGGCATGTTCAGCACGTCGCATTGCACGAAACGGATTTCCGGAAATTCCCGGGACTCCTCCTGCGCGAACCGGATCATCTTGCGGTTGATGTCGATACCCGTCACCTTCACCGGAATCCCCCGCCTTCGCGCGTAACGGACCACGGCCCGAGGCTGGTCGGCGGAACCGGTGGCGGCATCCAGAATGTGCAGGGGCTGTCCCGGCGGATGCCGGTCGAAAAACGGGGCGATATGATGCAACAGCACCGAGTACCCGCTCAGGTAGCGGTTGACCCGTTGCACGTCCTGCAGGCTGTCTTGAACTTCCTCAAACGGGGCTTCATCCAGATCCAGCAGATACATGGTTGGGGCGGCTATGCGATGGTCTGCCCTGC
>CAYPKH010000087.1:0-6996 GCA_964411245.1 uncultured Nitrospina sp. | reverse complement strand
CCTGGTCGAACAGGTTGTATTCGATTTGCGGCGCGAATTGAAAGCTTTGGTCGGTCAAATCGAAAAAGAAAAACGCGCGCCAGATCACATCAATCCCCACCGGCTGATCCAACTGCAACCCCATCACCTGAATCGTCCGTTCCTGCTTCAAATCGAGGTTGGTAAATCCCTTTTCCTGCGTTCTGAGGAAATATTCCACAAGGACATGAAGGCCCTGCCCTATATCGAAAGTGTAATCGACACCCAGAACCGTATCAAACCTTAAAAGGTCGCCGGGCCGGTTCTTCTGGATATCCAGCCGGCTTTCGTTCCAGAAACCGAGGGTTTTCTCGCCCTTAAGATGATAGCCCATCTGAATCATCTCAAGGTTGAAATCCGCCAAAAAGGGAAGATCGGTGACGGGATGGTATTGCAGAACCACCCCCGCCTCGATCAAGCTGAAGTTGATCTCTCCCCGCAGTCCAACAATGGCGCGGTTTCCTATTTGTGCGGGAACCGCCCAGCCCTGAACGAAAGATGTACTGCTCAGGAAATAAGTCGAGCGCAGGCTGTCGACACCGCGCGTCAACGGAATGATTCCGGAGATGACCCGGGTGTCGAAAAATCCAAGGGGACGAAACAGGGCCCCGGCTCCGAACAGAATCTGCTGGCGGCCGCCGCGGATTTTAAAGTCGTCCTTTTCATAACGAATCCAGGCACGGAAGAATCGGGCATCGTATTCCTCCACGAGACCGCTTTCCTCGCGGATGCCGCCGGTATAAATCAGGTCACCCACGACTTCATAACTAAAAATATGTCCGTCCTTTTCGAACAGAGTACCGACCAGACCGTTTCTCAGTTCCACTTCATTATCGAAATGAGAGAAGCCGGGAGGCGGATCGAACAACACTTGGGAACTGGCACGGAAGCGGCCTTCGTAACGCCAATCGAACGCCCACAATTGCGTGGGAATCAATACCAGCAAAAGGCCGGAGAGATAGAAGAGTGATTTCATTTTTGGGAAATCAAATGCTCGAGAGCGGCCTCGATTTTTTTGCAAATGGCCTCCCAACTGAAATGGGCTTGCACCGCGCGGAGACCGTTATTGCCGAGGGTATTCCTCTTGTCAGGATCCTGGAGCAGATCCTTGATGGGCTTCATCCAATCCTTCGGATTCATGGAATGGATCATTACCCCGATTTCATGCTCGCGAAACAGGGCCTCCAGTCCGCCCACTGGATTTGTGATTATCGGCCGCGCGCAGGCCATATACTCAAATATCTTAAGAGGGGATATGCCTGTTTCGTTCAACCCCTCTTCAAAATAAGGAGCCAGGCAAATATCCCCGGCATTGATATAGACAGGAACTTTTTCAAAAGGGACTTGCCCCGCCAGAATAATATTTCGAGCCATTCGTTTCTGGCCAATCCATTCCTCCAGGTCGGCCTTTTTTTCACCCTCTCCCACAATCAATAGATAACAATCGGGGATATCCTCAATCAGGTGGGGCATCAAAGGGACCAGCCGGTCAATGCCGTGCCACTTTTTCAAAGAACCTACGAACACCAGATAGTTTCCGTCCGGTGGCAAACCTAACTGGTTCCGGCATTCAGTTTTATCCATCGGCCGGGAAAGCTCCGGATTAGCGCCGTTGCTGACGACCAGAACCGCTTCTGGATTCATCTTGTAATTCCGTACCAGATAATCCCGGATCAAAACGGAAGGGGTTACCAAATGGTCCGACAACTGGTAAATGATCCGCTCCATGAAGATCACACAAGAAATCCAGCTTTCGGAAACATTATTGATTTTCATTTCTACCGGGGCCAATCCGTTGACCTCAACGACATACTTGAAACGGAATACGCCCTTCAGGAGGGTCGCCATCCATTCCATGGTCTGGAGACGCGTGTAAACAACATCTGGTCGGGATTTTAGACAATAAAATAAAAGGATAAAAAACAGGGAAAGATAAAACGAGAAGAAGGTGACCCCCGAATTTTTGAAGCCTACCGGAACATGAACCAACCGGACGCCCTCCAGTTCCCGTTTCCTTCCAAGATTGGGAACAAACAAAACCACCTCATGTCCCATGCGTGAGAACTGCCGGCAAAATTCAAACACATGGCGGGTACTGGCGTCTTCGGTGGCGGTGTTGATCCTGGCGAGATAAAAGACCTTCATGAGACCTGAAAAGTGTTTTTGGAAAGGATGAACCGAACATCGGTCACCAATTCAGTGTCGCATATTTTTCAAATGAATTTCCGGTTCTCTTTTTGGTTTTTGACCGCTGCCGGTGTCCGTATCCTCGGGTTCGGCTGACGGGTTCGGTTGGAAAGCTGGGGTGAGCGCCTGCTAGAGTAATTTTTTAAGATAGGGAATCAATTGGTCCGCTCCCACCGAAGGACTCCGCGCCTTGATGGTTCCTTGGGAGTCGATGATCAAAACGGTGGGCATATCCCTCTGGATGTAGGCCTTGTGGACGGTTTGATCCGGATCCAGCAGGTAAGGAAAATGCACCGGCTTGGGGAATCCCGCCAGGTAGTCCTGCACCGCCTGTTTGGAATCGCCGCTGGCGTTGATTCCCAGAATCACCAGCTTATCTTCGCCCAGAGCATTACGGACTTTTTCGAACTCCATCGCCTGGTTCATGCAGGGAACGCAAATATGAAACATCCCGATCAGGACCACCTTACCCTTCAATGCGCTCAAGGTGTAGGTTTGGCCCTGGATGGAATTCAGGGAAAAATCAGGGGCGGCATCCCCGGCCTTGGGACTGGCGGCCCAGGTGGGATCGGCCAAAAAAACGGATATTAGAAGAATGGGAAGAATATTTTTCATTCCAAGCCTCTTTTGTGGAATAAAACGGATTTTTCAGGGCTCTATTTAATGGCCAAGTTCAGCTATTCTAAGATAGCTCAGTACGTTTGCAAAGCTAAATATTCCAGCCAAATGATTAAGCATTTTTAATTTCCCGTTAACCGGAAATTCATTGACGGGGGCTATTATAAAACCAGTGAAAGCAACTCATTAAAGTTCGAGGTTGGAAGGCTTGGAATTCACCTTATAAAGTGGATTAAGTGGCACTTGAACTTGTCAACAGTTTGATATATGATTCCGCTGGCAATCTCTAAACCACTTAATTTTTAAGATGTTTAAAATAATTTTTGCTTTATTTTCGGCCCTGGCCCTGGCCTCCCCGATCCAAGCCGGGACCATCAAAGGGGAGGTCCAATATACGGGTAAAATCCCGGCTCCCGTGGTCCATCAAACTGGAAAATTCAGGAAGGTCTGCGGACCGGAAATTCAAGGCGAGTCTTTAATCCTTGAAAACCAAAAAGTTAAAAATGTGGTGGTTTGGCTGGATGGGAAAAAGGCCAAAAAATTAAAAAACCAGCCCGGAACCTACCGCATCGACCAGAAAAATTGCGCTTATTCCCCACATATTCTGGCCATGTCCAAAGGTTCAGAACTGGAAATTTCGACCAGCGACCCCATCAACCACAATATTCATACGTATTCGTTTGATAACGATCCCATTAACATCATGTTTTTGCCGGGACAGGATTACAGTCAGGAAATGGAGGAGCCGGAAGTCGTCAAAGTATCCTGCGATCTTCACGGCTGGATGGAGGCCTACATTGTGGTTACTCCAAATTCCTATTTTGCAGTGACCGGGAACGACGGCGCTTTCGAAATCAAAGACGTGCCCCCGGGCAAATACACGCTCCGGTTATGGCATGAAGGGCTGGGTGAAGAGTCCCGGAAAATAGAAATCGGAAAAAATGTGACTCAGATAAATTTTAATTTCACGGAATTGGTGACTCCGGAATCTCAATAAAAACCAACAACACCCTGGAAGGGGACCCATCGGCATTGATTAGGGAGTACGATTCATGAAAAAAGCAAAACTGTTTTTCAAACTGGCCCTGACCTCATTGCTCTGTATCCTGAGCACACAGGCCTGGGCCTATCAGGAAATCGAAGTTCACGACGGCGGGACTTTGCAGGGAAGAGCTGTTTTAACGGGAGGTGTCCCTGAACCCCGGGTGTTTCATCTGGTGCTGTTCCCCAACCTGGACATGTGCGCCGAGGTGGATACTGATGACGAAATGAACCGTATCCTTTATGACTTTAACACGGGTAAGGACAGGGGATTGAAGGACGTGGTGATCACCCTGGAAAAAGTCGAAGCCGGCAAATCCTTCCCCAACAAGCCGATTAATATTATCTCCGAAAACTGCAAGTTTCTCCCGGAAGTCAACGTCATCCCGCAAGGAGGAACGTTCTTTGTCGACAATCAGGATGCGGTCATGCACAACAGCCAAGTTTACCAGAGCGAACGCGGGAAAATCATCCTGAACATTCCCATTCCGGCCGAAGAGATTTCTGAAGGCAAGGTGCAGTTCCAGAAACATTACAAGATCTTTCAGATGATCTGCGGAATGCACGAGTTCATGCAAACCTGGGGCTACCGGGTCCAAAACCCGTATTACTTCCAGACTCAGTTGGATGGAAAATACAAAATCGATAACATCCCTGCCGGCGAATACAAAGTCAACGCCTGGCATTATTTGATGAAACTCCGGTCCAGCAAAATTAAAATCTCCGGGGGAGAAACGGTCATCCTGGACTTTGAATTCAACGGAGACGAAGTCATTCGCCCCTTTTATGAAACCATCAAATCCGGGCGGATCAAAAAGGATGCCCGGATTCCGGGAAGCATCCATTAAATTCATATTGGCGGCGTGTGCGGATCATAGAAAAAATTTTGATGGAGACACAGGCCGCTAAATGGATTCAGGCCGGACTTCTGGCTGGCATGATGGCGATCCTGTTTCCCAGCGCTCTCTCCTTTGCCTTTACCTCTCCCAAAACCTCCCACGCACCCGAAACCCTTTCCGTGGGCGGTCAGGAACTTCGCCTCAAAGACCTTAAAAATCCCTTCCGCCAGGATTCGAATAAACTAAAGTATTACATTAGAGAAGGTGGCATAACCTATTTTAAAAATTGCTTTTTATGCCATGGAGATTTAATGGACGGCCGCGGCTTGTTCGGCGATCGTCTCTTTCCTCATCCCGCCGATTTCAATCAAGCCATCGCCGAGAACAAATCGGAAAGTTATTTTTTCTGGAGAATTGTGAAAGGGGCCCAGGGGTTGCCGAAGGAACTTCAACCCGGGGAATCCGCCATGCCCGCCTGGGACGGAACTCTTGCCGAAGATGAAATATGGAAAGTTATTTTATTCATCTTCGATAATGTCAAAAATCCCGTGGTTCCCGATCCACCCGCCGAGGCCTCCGCCGAACGCGGCAAACAGATCTATATAGAAAAATGCGTGTACTGTCACGCGGAGGATGGCAACGGCAAGGGTGTCTCGGCGTTTTACGCCAGTCCACGCCCGCGCAATTTCATCAAAGGCCAGTATAAGTTTCGGACGACCCCTTTCGGGAAAATCCCCACCGACGACGATCTTTACACAATGCTGGTGCGGGGCATGCCGGGCACCACCATGCCTTCCTGGAAACATTTTCCCGAAGTCGATTTAAAAAGCCTCGTGCTTTATTTGAAAACGCTTTCCAAAAAGTTCGCCAAATTCAAAAAGAAGGGCAAAACCCACATACTGATCAAAGCCGACCCTCCCCCGCCGCTTGATCAACAAAGTCTCGAACGCGGAAAAAAATTTTTCACGGCAACCTGTTCGGGCTGTCACGGCCTGAAAGGCCGAAGTGACGGTGAATCGACCAAGCGGAATGTCGATATTGAATCGGACGCGATTCGCCCCAGAAACCTGACCAAACCCTGGACCTTCCGGCGGGGCAACAGCCCGCAACAGCTCTTCCTGACCATCCGCACCGGTCTTTCAACCACGGCAATGCCGCGGCATTCCAAGCGTATTTTTAAAGACCGGGATGTTTGGGACATCGTCCATTACGTCACCACGCTGTCCAAGAATAATTCACGGAATGTGGCCCGGAAAATAAAAGCCGTCAAGACGACGGGCGCCTTACCCCTGAATCCGGACGATGCCGCCTGGGCGAACGTCCCTGCATTTAATGTGCCGCTGGCCGGACAAATCATTCAGGCGGAAAAAGCGTTTTACCCGACGATTGACGATGTCAAAGTTCAGGCCCTGCATAACGGGGAGGAGCTCGCGATCAAACTGACTTGGGACGACCCCACCTTCGACCCCATTTTAAAAACGGTGACCGCTGTTCAGGAGTCGCCGGTACCCCCTTTACCCCCTCAGTTTCAAACGGAACCGGAGGAAAGTGAACAGATCCCCGAAGAACCGAAACCGCAAAAGTATCCCGACGCCATTGCCCTGCAATTTCCGACCGCCGCATCCGCCGACGGGTCACCGCCTTATTTTTTGAACGGCGACGAGAGCCATCCGGTCAATCTCTGGCATTGGCGCTCCCACCCCAACCGGGTGTCGGAACTGACGGCGCAAGGGATGGCACGCATCACCAAACATCCCGAATCCAGCCAGCAGGTTCAGTCCAAGGTCATTTTCCGCTACGGGCAATACCAGTTGGTCATGAAGCGCACACTGTCCACCTCCGACAAGGACCATGACACTCAGTTTGAAGTGGGAAAAGCCATCCCCATCGCCATCAACGCCTGGGACGGGAACATGCAGGAGACCGGCACCCGAAAATCCATTTCGAGCTGGTTCCAGATGACCCTGGAATAATAGTCTCCCGCCAGGGCTGAGACAGTTAAAAATTTCAGTTGGAGATTTTGAGTGTGTCCAGGTAAGCCAGCAGGTGGCGTACATCGTCGGTCGTAAGAATGTCCTTGAAGTTTCCCGGCATGATGGAAATTTTCTGAGTTTTAAATTTCTTGATCTCACTCTTTGAGATATGCAGCTGGTTGCCTTCCTTGTTCACCAGGTCGATTGAGGAGTCGTCTTCATTCACCTTCACGCCGGTGATGAATTTCCCCTTCTTGGTCAGGATCAATATCGAAGAATACCCCGAGGTGATCACCGCCTTGGGGTTTAAAAGGGATTCC
>CAYPKH010000086.1:0-7043 GCA_964411245.1 uncultured Nitrospina sp. | reverse complement strand
GTCTCTCAAAAAAATATTTTGCTGGTCGACGACGTGTTCACCACCGGTTCCACGGTGAACGAAGTGACCCGGGTGTTGAAGAAAGCCCGTGCGGCGCGCGTCGAGGTGTTCACTCTGGCGAGGGCTTGATCCGCCTCCGGGGGAGCGATTAACGCAAGCTTCCGGTGACCCAGTACCAGCACAGGATGCTGGCGGCGTATCCCAGGGCAATGGCCCAGGACCATTTCATGTGGGAGAGGAAGGTGTAATTTTTCCGGTCGACCCCCATCACCGCCACTCCGGCGGCGGAACCGACCGACAGGAGACTGCCGCCAACCCCGGCGGTCAGCGTGATCAGCAACCACTGGTCGGGACCCATGGCGGGGTCCATTTTCAAGACCGCGTACATAACGGGAATATTGTCCACGATGGCGGATAGAACGCCCACGATGATGTTGGACCAGGTCGGGCCGATGGTTTCGTACAAATTTTGACTGACCAGGGCGAGATAGCCGAGGTACTGCAGGGCCCCCACGGCGGTGAGCACGCCGAAGAAAAATAGCAGGGTGTCAAATTCCACCGAGGAAATTTTGCTGAAGATGTCAAAATGGGAATTTTCCCCCCGGCGGTTATCGGGATTTCCCAGTTCGTACGTCAGGGGTTTGTCTCCCCAGTGTTTCAGATAGTAGCCGAAGAGCATGAGTGCGCCGAGGCCGAGCATCATCCCCATGAACGGCGGCAGGTGAAAGAATTGATGAAAACTGACAGCGGTGGCGATGGTGCAGATTCCCATGACAATGATCACTTTGGCGCCGGGTTTCAGGGAAATGGCCTCGGAAGGCGCCTCCGGGAATTCGTCCGGGATAAAGAAATACATGCAGGTCGCCGGCACAATCCAGTTGACCAGCGAGGGAAGCATGAGATAAGCGAACTGCAGGGTGTCGACCTTGCCAGCCGTCCAGACCATGAGCGTGGTGATGTCGCCGAACGGACTCCAGGCGCCTCCCGCATTGGCGGCGACCACGATATTGGTGAACGCGAGAACGATGAATTTGGAATTGCCACCGCTCACCGCCAGTGCGACGGTGGACATAAGCAGGGCGCTGGTCAGGTTGTCCGCCAGCGGCGACAGGAAAAACGTGATGATGCCCGTTGTCCAGAACAGGGAACGAAACCCCAAACCCTTGCGCAGAAGCCACGAGCGCAGGGAATTGAAAACGTTCCGCTCCGCCAGGGTGTTGATATAGGTCATGGCGGCGAGCAGAAAGAAAAACAGTGCGCCGATTTCCGCGATGAGGTGTTGCACATAATCGTGGGCCTCGCTGTTGCCAGGGTTGTTTTGGGATTCATAAAGGCCGATGAGAAACCACATGAAACACCCCGCAAAGATGACGGGCTTGGATTTGCGCATGTGGATTTTTTCTTCCATCACGACCAGGGCGTAGGCCAGAACGAATATCAGCAATGAAGCGTATCCCACCCAGGTGGTGGTCAGCGTTGCCATACAGGACTCCTGGGAATCAGTTCAAACAAATTGGGATGGGGCATGGAGGTGCGACGGTTTATGAAATGAAGGCTATGAAAAGGTATTTCTTTAATTTTTTCAATATTTAAATAATACAATAAACTCAATATTTTAGAGGTTTGATAAAAGCAAAGAAAGCAATTTATTCAGGAAAATGATTTCGGCTGCCAGTGGGTCTGTAGGAAAATTCTGATATACAGCCCGACAGATGCCCTTATCAGGGTATATTTGGTGCGAGGCAGGGAAGAAGAATCTAGTCAGGTGCACCACCGGTTTTTGTTCCATTTGGGGTAAAGAGAGGGGTCGGTGGACCCTTCCCACAGGCTCAATTGTAAGGATGGGCGTAAATTTGCGACCCATTGGCAAGGAATTTTGCCGGGTTGGCTCCCTGAAAAATGACGGCCCCTCCGTGCCTCTGATTTAAGGTTGACTGAGGTCGAATGTGTGCTAACATTCTATATTACGATGCTTTAGGGCTCTTTCATTATTTCGGTGATTCATTGATAGAAGCGGGAAGCGTGCTCGCCAAGAAATATTTAGGGGAATGCAAGGCGTTTATTGATCAGGCCATCCCCGAATTTTTGCCGGATAAAGATGGGTATCCCCAGAGTATTCATGAATCGATGCACTACAGCCTGTTTGCCGGGGGAAAGAGACTTCGGCCCAGTCTATTGATCGCTTCGGCGGAAGCGGCGGGAGGGAACCGAACCCGTGTCCTGCCCTTTGCAGTGGCGGTTGAATTTCTTCACACGTATACGCTGATTCATGATGACCTTCCTGCTCTCGATAACGACAGTCTGAGGAGGGGCAAGCCGACCAACCACAAAGTTTTTGGTGAAGCCATTGCCATCCTGGCTGGAGACGCGTTACTGACCCAGGCCTTTGTGTTGATGACCAACCCATTGTTGATGGAGGCCGTTCCCCCAAAAAACATTCTTCGCGCTTCGCATGAAATTGCCAAAGCCATGAGTTCCACCGGAGTCATCGGTGGCCAGGTGGTGGATTTGGAATCGGAAGGGCAACAGGTCGACGCATCGACTTTGGAGTACATCCACATTTACAAAACAGGCTTCTTTTTCAAAGCCTGTGTTCGAATTGGGGCGATATTGAGCGGGGCTTCCTCATCCCAGTTGGGAGCTCTTTCCCGGTACGGCGCTCATATCGGTTTGGCGTTTCAGATCATTGACGACATTCTCGATATTACGGGCGAACAACAACAACTGGGAAAAGATATCGGCAGTGATATCGACAAAGATAAAGCCACCTACCCGGCTCTGTTCGGTTTGGAGGAATCCAAAAAGAAGGCTGAGTCTCTGGTCGATGAGGCATTGGGATGCCTGGAAGATTTTGACGAACGAGCCGATCCCCTGCGGGGGATCGCCCGTTTTTTCGTCCAACGTACCTTTTGATATGGAATTACTATGAGCAGGCTCTTAGATGGAATCAACGGTCCTCAGGACCTGAAAAAGCTCGATATAAAAGATCTTCCCGCTTTGGCGGCCGAAATTCGGGACACTCTTTTAACGACGATATCCAAAACCGGCGGTCACCTGGGGTCCAACCTGGGGATTGTGGAATTGACGCTGGCTATGCATTACGTGTTTGATAGTCCGCGCGACAAGTTTGTGTGGGACGTGGGGCACCAGACCTATGTCCACAAACTGCTGACCGGGCGCAAGGACCGATTCCATACGCTCCGGCAATACGGAGGTTTGAGCGGGTTCACTAAACGTGAGGAAAACGAGCACGACCACTGGAACTGCGGCCATGGAGGCACCTCCATTTCCGCCGCCATCGGTTTCGCCAAAGCGCGCGATCTCAATAAAGAAGACCACGAAGTGGTGGCGGTGATCGGCGACGGGTCGTTGACCGCAGGCATAGCTTTTGAAGGCTTGAACTACACCGGCCATCTCAAAAGCAACATGATCGTCATCTTGAACGATAACGAGATGTCGATTTCCACCAACGTCGGCGGCATGTCGGCGCACCTGAGCCAGATCATGACCGGGCAGGTCATGCGAAAAATAAAAGGGAAAATCGACTTGTTGCTGCAATCTATTCCCGAGGTGGGAAAAGATATATCGCATTTCGCCCACAAAATCGATGACGCCATCAAGGGCGTGTTCATCCCCGGACGATTGTTCGAGGACCTGGGATTCCGTTATGTCGGTCCGCTGGACGGTCACGACACCGAATCGTTAATTGAAAATCTGGAAGATCTCAAAGGCCAGAAAGGTCCGACGCTGGTCCACGTGATCACGCGCAAGGGCAAGGGATACAAAATTGCCGAAGAAAAGGCCGAAATCTGGCACGGCGCGTCTCCCTTCGACATTGAGACCGGGACCTTCCTGAAAAAGAAATCCAATCCGGCGTATACCGCCGTGTTTGCCGATGCCCTGATCGAACTGGCCACACAGGATGAAAAAATTATCGGTATCACCGCCGCCATGCCTACGGGTACGGGGATCAGCAAATTCGGGCAGATTTTCCCGGACCGCACCTTCGACGTCGGCATGGCTGAACAGCATGCGGTGGATTTTGCCGGCGGGCTGGCGCTGGAAGGGTTCCGGCCGGTCGCCGCGATTTATTCCACATTTTTACAGCGGGCGTACGACCAGGTGATTCACGACATCTGTATCATGAACATCCCGGTGACGTTTGCGATGGACCGCGCCGGCATCGTCGGCGAGGACGGGGCGACCCATCAGGGGTTGTACGACATCGCCTACCTGCGAACCCTGCCCAATATGGTCATCATGGCGCCCAAGGATGAAAATGAGTTGCGCCACATGCTAAAAACTGCGATCTATCATCCCGGCCCCGCCGCCGTCCGCTATCCGCGGGGCGCTGGCCTGGGAGTGCCCCTCGATGCCGAAATGAAGGAACTGGAAATCGGCAAGGGCGAGGTGATTCAGGATGGAACCGATATCGCGCTCCTCGCATACGGCCATATGGTGACGCCGGCGATGGAGATCGCCCGTTCGCTGGAACAAACGGGGCTCAGCGTGGCGGTCATCAACGCACGGTTCGTGAAACCGCTGGATACGGAATTGATCTGCCGTTACGCGAGGTCCGCCAAATGTCTGATTACGCTGGAGGAGCATTCCCTCAAGGGCGGGTTCGGTTCGGCGGTCCTGGAGGAAATCCATGAGCATATTCCGGAGCACCATGTGCTGGTGAAAATCATCGGTGCGGCCGATAGGGTCATCGAACACGGCGCGCCCGCCTTGGTCCGGAAAGACCTGGGATTGGACCCGGAAGGCCTTTTAAAGACCGTTCAGGAGTTTTATAATGAAACCGTTCTCGGTGCCGTCGCGGTTTCCGGAAACGGCAAAAAAGCCGTCCACGGAAACGGCCGAAATGGAGGCAACGGCAGTCGCAAGAAGTTTTCCTCCAATGGTAAAAAAGGTCAAGGCAAAGAAAAACATCAGGTCAATGGATAGATGCTCACAAATCAAGCGTGTCACCAGCGAAACCCAAATTGAAGTCAGTCTGGTCCTGGACGGAACCGGGCAGGGGGACATCCACACCCCGATCCCGTTCATGGATCACATGCTGGCGCAATTGTCCCGCCACGGTTATTTCGATCTCACGGTAAAAGCGACAGGCGATACCCACATCGATTTCCACCACATGGTGGAGGACCTGGGAATCACACTGGGTCAGGCCTTTGAAAAAGCCCTCGGAGACAAAAAAGGAATCCGGAGATTCGCTCACTCCAGTGTGCCTTTAAACGAGGCGCTGGTGAACTGCGTGGTGGACTTGAGCCGCTCCTACTATGTGTTCAATATCGACTTGCCCAAGGGGAAGCTGGGCGAGTTCGATGTCGAACTGGTGCCCGAGTTTTTCCAGGCGGTCTCCGCCAACTGCGGACTCACCCTGCACTTCAATTCTCCCTACTGGAACAACCTGCACCACGTCGTGGAAGCCACCTTCAAGGCGTTTGCGAAAGCGATGGACCAGGCCTGTTCCCTGGACCCGAGGTCCAACACGATTCCGTCCACCAAAGGCACTCTTTAAATGATTGCCATCATCGACTATGGCATGGGCAATCTGCGGTCGGTGCACAAGGCGTTGGAAGCCGTAGGCGCCGAGGCGGTGGTCTCCAGCCGGCCCCAAACCATTCTGGATGCCGATTCCGTGGTACTGCCCGGCGTCGGGGCGTTCAAGGACTGCATGGACAACCTCGACCGGCTGGGGCTGATCGATGTCGTCCGCAAATCCATTCAGTCCGGGAAACCTTTTCTGGGCATCTGCCTCGGCTTGCAACTGCTGTTCGAGGAGAGCATCGAGTTTGGAACGGTGGAGGGCCTGGGAATCCTGCCGGGGAAAGTGATACGTTTTCATTTTCCCGACGATCCCACGCTGAAAGTCCCGCACATGGGATGGAACACGCTGACCGTCCACAAACCCTCGCCGCTGTTCGATTCGATGATGGCGCATCCCTACTATTATTTTGTTCATTCCTACTACGTCGTCCCTGAGAACCGGGACATAGTCACCACCACCACTTCCTACGGGGAGGACTTTGTCTCCGGCATCGAACACGACAACATCCACGCCTTTCAGTTTCATCCCGAAAAAAGTCAGAAACAGGGGTTGGCGATGTTGGAAAAGTTTGCCCGCCTGAACTGACCGCGATCCATGAAGACCAACTACGCACGGGGCCTTTCCTATGCGGTGATCACCGCCTCGCTGTGGGGCATTCTCCCCATCCTGATGAAAATCGCCCTCAAGGAATTTTCCGGGAGCAGTATCGTCTGGTTCCGTTTCGCCTTCGCGTTTGCCGCACTCTACCTGTTTCTGAAATTCCGGAAGAAGCAACCGGAATCGATCATGGTCTCTCCGCCGGGGTTCGGCATCCTGGCGGGATTATTTCTGGCGGGCAATTATTATTATTTTCTGAGAGGCGTTGAAACCAGCAGTCCCTCCAACGCCGGCATTCTTATCCAGATCGCGCCGGTGTTGCTGGTGATCCTCGGCGTGATTTTGTTCAAGGAGCGGTTCGACCGCAGGCAGGCCGTCGGATTGGCCATCGCCGTGGTCGGATTTGTGGTCTTTTACCGCGACCAGAGCCGGCAATGGGGAGGTGAGGCCTACACGGCAACCGCTGTCTATTTGGTCGCCGCCGCGTTGCTGTGGACCGGTTACATGGTCTTTCAGAAAAGTTTGACGGCGCGGTATGAAGCCCAGTTTTTGAACCTGCTGGTGTATGGCACCGCCGCGCTGGTTTTGATCCCCGCCGTGGTCTGGACCGATTTCAACAACCCTAACCCCGGCAGCTGGGCGTTGATGATTTTCCTCGGTGTGAACACCCTGCTGGCCTACGGGTTTCTGGCGGAGGCGATCAACCATATTCCGCTGTGGTTGCTGAGCGCCGTGATCACGCTCAACCCGTTCATCACGCTGACCCTCATGCACATCCTGCCCATCGTGGCGCCGGGTTGGGTGGCGCCCGAGGTGATCGGAACGTGGGGTTACATCGGCGCTATTACCGCCGTGCTCGGTGTGGTGATGGTGATCCGCAAACCCTGAGTTC
>CAYPKH010000085.1:0-7080 GCA_964411245.1 uncultured Nitrospina sp. | reverse complement strand
CTCCCAGATGGTAAAACGCGGACGAGGTCAGGGACAACACGAACGTGGAAAAATTGAGTTCAAAATCCTGCGGGGGCGACTGTTTTTCCTCCGGCGGCGCCTGTTCTTTGGGTTGCGATGCGTCGGCGGCTTTGGCTTCCTCCTCGGACTGATTGGAGGAGCGTTTGTCTTTGATGGTGAAGCCCGGTCCTTCCACGTCACTCATGATCCGGTCTCCTTGAAAGGTGGCGTTGCCAGGATAATTGCCGCAAGCATAGCAGTTTGTCCGGGGCTTGTCAAAATCGGGGTGCCGGTTGTTGACCTATCCGGGTTTTGTTATGATGGAACTCCTATGGCTGACAAGCTCATCGCGGTCCTGAGTCTTTTGATCCTGCTGGGCGGGTGCTCCATCCGCGCCCTGTCCGTTCGTATGGCGAGTCCCCTGGTGGAAAGCCAGTACGCTGCCATCAATGAAGAATCCGATCTTCTGCTGGCGGAACATGCCATTCCCGCCAGCCTGAAAATGCTCGAAGGCCTGTTGCGGGAGGACCCGGACAACACCCTTGTGTTGAGCCGGCTCGCTGAAGGGTATTGCGGATACGCCTTCAGTTTCGCGGAGGATACCGATCCGGAGCGCGCCTCACGCCTGTACCTGAGGGGACGCGATTTTGCCGAACGGTTGCTGATCCTTTCCGGAGCGCCGGAAAACCTGACCCGGCAGAATCCGGAAAAATTCAAACAATCGGTGCAGGCCTTAGACGGGGATCATCGGAGCGGTTTGTATTGGATAAGCCAGTGCTGGGCGAGCTGGCTGATGCTCAACCTGGACGATTTGCAGGCCTTTGTGGCCATGCCCAAGGTGGAAACCGCCATGCAGAGAATGCTGGAGCTGGACGCGTCCTACCACTATGCCGGGCCGCATTTGTTTTTCGGCGTGTTTTACGGCGGCCGCCCGAAGATGCTGGGAGGGAATCCGGACAAGGCCCGCCAGCATTTCGACCCGTGTCTCAAGCTCGGGGAGCGCAAATATCTGATTGCTCAGTTGCTGTACGCGAAAATTTATGCGGTCCAGGTCCAGGATCGCGAGCTGTTCAAAAAACTGTTGAACGAGGTCCTGGAAGCCCCGGCGGATATCCTGCCCGAACAACGGCTGGCCAACGCCGTGGCGAAAATGAAGGCCCAAACCCTTTTGGAGACGGCGGATGAATTGTTTTAAACGCAGTAAAATGTTTCTTTCCCGATGGCCGGACATTAACAAAAGAATCTTTCGCCCCGCGACTTTGGGGTGCATCGTCTGCGGCATCCTCGCCTCCCTGTTGTTCGCGCTGGTGCTGATTTTCGCCGAGGCACCGGACGCGCTGGCGGCCCCAAAAACCCGCATCAAGTTTTCCACCCTGGCCCCCGAAAGCTCCTCGTGGATGAAAGTGATGCGTACGCTGGGAAAAGAATTGCAACGCGTGACCGGGGGTGCGGTGGGGTTCAAGTTTTATCCCGGCGGCGTTTCGGGAGACGAGATCGACGTCATTCGCAAAATGCGCATCGGCCAGATTCATGCGGCGGGGTTTACCGGCGTGGGCCTCGGAGAAATCCTGCCGGAAGTGCGCGTTCTGGATCTGCCGTTTTTGTTCCGCAACGACCGGGAGATTGAAGTCATCTATGAAAAAATGAACGACTATTTCACCGCCCGCTTCGAGGAGAAAGGTTACATCCTGCTCGGCTGGGTTCCGGTGGGATGGATTCATTTCTTTTCCAAGGAGCCGGTGTCCACCATAGCCAGCCTGCGGCCGAAGAAGGCCTGGATGTGGGAAGGCGATCCGCTGGTGGAGGAGACCTACAGGCGACTGGGCGTCAGCCCGCATCCGCTTTCGATAACCGATGTCCTGTTGTCTTTGCAGACGGGAATGGTGGATACGGTGTACGCCTCCCCGATGGCTGCGCTGGCCTTGCAGTGGTTCACCAAGGTAAAATACATGTCCGAGTTGCGTATGGCCAACGCCACCGGCGGGGTGTTGATGACGAAGCGCGCGCTCGGCCGTTTGCCGGACAAACATCAAAAAGCCGTCCGCGAAGTCAGTAAAAAATACATGGAAAAACTGGTGAAAAAAGTTCAGGAAGACAACAACCTGGCCATTACCCTCATGAAACAGAACGGGCTGAAAGTGGTTCCCCTGCCCAACGCCGCCGAGCTCGAAAAATTTTATGCCGTGGGCAGGCAGGTCCAAAATAAAATGAACGGCAAGCTGTTCAGCCAATCCGTTCTCGACCAGGTCGAGTCCCACCTCAAGGCCCTCCGCTAGTCCGGAGCGGTCCTTCTGCCGAGTTTCTATTCAGGTAGGGTTTGCCAACTGCGTTGCCGCCCAGCGCGCGAGTTGTTCCCGTCCGATTTTGGCGTTGTGCCGGATGTCCACCGGAAACGCCCGGTGATACAGCACTTTTAGAATCGGCCGGGTGATGGAATGGGAAGCGCCCATCTTTAATAATTCTTGAGTGACCGATTCCCGGTCGATGTTTTCCTCCGCTTCAATAATGATGACGGGTGTCTGGTCGTCTTTCGGACCCACCCCCACCAGTGCCGAGCGTTTCACTTTCGGATGGGTATTGAAAACCGCTTCGCAGGGAATGGTGAACAACACACCCTCCGCGGCTTGGACGCGGTGACTCTTCCGTCCGCAAAACCACAGGCGATGGTCGTCGTCGAGGTAACCCACGTCCCCCATGCGGTGCCAGAAGGTTTCGCCGTCGCGGATTTTAGCCCGGCGCGTGGCCTCTTCCAGATTGAAATATTGTTGCGTCACCCAGGGACTCCGGACCACCACCTCGCCGATGGTGCCATCGGGCACCGCCAGTGAATCGTCCCATTGAGCCACCGCGTTGTCAGTAATTTTTATGATTTTAAGAGTCAGCCCGTCCACCGCCTTTCCCACGCAGGTGCCTTTTCCCTTTTGGGTCTGTTGCCAGGTATGGTCCAGGATTTCGCGGTGGGAAATGGAAGCCACCGGCAAAGCTTCGGTCGCGCCGTAGGGGGTGTGGATCACCGCGTCGGGAGACAGGATGCGGTCGAACCGTTCCAGCAGACTGCCCGGCACCGGCGCTCCTGCCATCATGATGCGTTTGAGCGTCGGCAGTTGGATATTTTTCTGCAGGCAGAACCTGGAAACCGTGTTCCACAGTGCGGGCGAACCGAAACTGGTGGTGATGGCATATTCCTTGATATGTTGAATGAGCGTTTGCGGATTCACCTGTGCGGGCCGGATCGGGTCCATATCCGGAATCACGCAGGTCATCCCCAGCGCCACGCCGAACAGGGCGAACAACGGGAAGGTGGGCAGATCCATTTCTCCCGGCTCGATGTGAAACAGGCGCCGCAGCAACTCCACCTGTTGAAAGAACATGCGATGGGTGTACAGCACGCCCTTGGGAGGGCCGGTACTGCCGCTGGTGAACAGGATGGCGGCGGGGTCGTCCGGTGCCACCGTTTCGGAAGGAGTCTCCGCGCCGCCCCGGTCGCGAATCCGGTTCAACGTGGCGCCCCCCCAGAACCACCGCCGCCCGACGGTTACGTTCAATTGGACGCTCTTAAAGGATTGGGAAAACATCAGGCGCGCGGCATGGGCCAGGGGCACGGCGATCATGCCTTTGGGTTGGGCGCTGGCAATGCAGTTGAGAACGTTGCGGCGGCCCAGACCGGGATCGATCAATACGGGAACCGCGCCGATTTTGAACAGCCCAAAGGTGAGGGCGATGAAATCGATGCCGGAAGGCACCATCACCAGCACCCGGTCGCCCTGGGCCATGCCATAGCGGCGCAGACCGTCCGCCAGGCGGTTCGCGTCCCGGTCGAGTTGCCGGAACGTCATTTTGGAAACGGAGCCGCCACGGGGAACGATGAGGGCATCGGCCTCGCCTCTTTCCTCAGCCAGGCGTTCCAGGGTGTGCGCGATGTTTTCCGGAGAAGGGGCGGTCATAAGGCGTTACAGACCCAGCGCGGTTTTGACCAGGGGCAAGGTGACTTTATGTTTTTGCCGGAGCGATTCTTCGTTGATGCCGGTGACCGCGTTTTTGACCGACTGAAAATCCCGTGGAATGCGTTTCAGCAGATACGCGACGATTTTATCCGGAACGTCCAGAGAGACGTCCTCCGCCAGTTTATGGATCAACTGCGCGGTGGCTTCGTCGTCCATCGGCAGGATTTCCGCCGTCATGCCCCATTGGAATCGTGAGGTCAGGAAACGTTCCGTCGCTTCCAGCCGGTCCGCCGGGGTGCGCCCGGCAAACACCATTTTTCCTTTCCGCTCGAGCGTCTGATTGTAGATCCGGTACAAGGCTTCCTGCGCGCCGGGGTGGGCGGCGACCCGGTCGATATCGTCGAGCAATAAAAAATTGATTTCCGATTCCGGCGTGTCCAGGTTTCCAGGAAGCCGGTCCTCGCCTTTGTCCAGCGAATCGATCAGGTCCCGGCAATGCACATACAACGCCTGCCCGCCGGTTTCCGCCAGGTGGTTGCCGATGGACATCAAGAGATGCGTCTTGCCCAGTCCGCCGGCTCCCGACAGGTACAATGAATGATACGTCACCGGATCGCCGGAGCAGATGTCGCGCGCGCAGGCCAAGGCGAAGCGGGATCCTTTCGACACGATAAAATTGGTAAAACGGTATTCGGGACGGGCGGGAAAGTGAAGGATACCTTGCCGGGAGGAACAATCGTGTTCAGCCATTTGGGGTTTGGATGCAGAGGGACCCATCCGGCGGCGGGTCCATGGGGCTTCGTGATCCCATCCCGCCGACGCACCGGTTCGCTTAATTATTTTGGATCGCCTCCATGGCCAGGTACACTACGGCCAGGCCGATCAACATCAACGCCAGCCCGATCCATCTTAAAACGGAGTTTTCCACTTCCGGTAATTTGCGGGCCAGCTGTTTAATCTGGTTGGGGAAACAGAAATACGGGATCCCCTCGAAAACCATCATCAAGCCCAAACCAATCCAAATGAAGTTCATAGGCCCACCGGATCCGGGGTGCGTTCCAAACAGCCTGTATATCGAATAAAAACAGACATTGAGGGCGACCGAGCCGATTCGATTATGTTTGAAGCGGTGAGGGGAGTCAACCGGCAATTGGGAAAGGCTCCGCCGGGTCGGATAGAAAGGGACTTGTAAATAAAGAAAGGGGCATATTATAATGAAATCAAATAACTCAGGTTTGCCTCTGTTCTTCCGGAACCGTTCATCTTTTTCCTTTTTTCCTTTTAGTGAGGATATTCAATGAATTGCAAGATTTCTAAAGCTTTGCTCCTGATGCTTGTCCTGGCCGCGCTGACCCTTCCGGTGTCCCACACCGGTGTCGAAGGCGGCAATCCCTTAATCCACAAGGCCCACGCGGTGAGCGCCAAGAGCCAGCCTCTAGGAAGCAACATTTTCGTGGAAATCGCCAAAAAGCAGAACCCGGCGGTGGTGAATATCAGCACCAAGGCGAAGCGGACCCTCCGGGCTCCACGGAGGCCCCGGTCGCCCAACGGACGGGGACAGGATCCGTTTAAAGATTTCTATGACCGGTTTTTCGGCGACCGCGAACACAAACCCCGAAGCGGCATGGGCTCGGGCTTCATCAACGATAAGGAAGGCCACATCCTCACCAACCACCATGTCATTGCTGGCGCCGATGAAATTATTGTTCTGATCCAGGACGGCAACAACGGAGAAAAAGAATATAAAGCCCAGCTGGTGGGGGCCGACTCCAAAACCGATATCGCCCTGATCAAACTGATTCTGGAAGAAGGGGAGCGTCAAAATTTTCCGACGCTGAGCCTGGGAAATTCGGACCATCTGGAAGTAGGCGAATGGGTGGTGGCTATCGGCAATCCCTTTGGCCTGAGCCACACCGTCACCGTCGGGGTGGTCAGCGCCAAGGAGCGCAATATCGGTTCCGGACCGTACGATGAATTCATTCAGACCGACGCCTCCATCAATCCCGGCAACAGCGGCGGTCCGTTAATGAATATCAAGGGGGAGGTCATCGGCATCAATACCGCGATCATCTCCGGCAATACCGGCGGCAATGTCGGCATCGGTTTTGCCATCCCCATCAACATCGCCAAGGGAATCCTGAAGGAACTGAAGGAAAAAGGAACGGTCACCCGCGGCTGGCTGGGCGTCATGATTCAGAAAATCACTCCCGATCTGGCGGAGTCCTTCAAACTGGACCAGACCGAAGGCGCTCTGGTGGGGGATGTCATTCCCAACAGCCCGGCGGAAAAAGCGGGTATTCAGCGCGGGGATGTGATCGTCAAATTCGACGGCCATGAAGTGAGAACCATGGAGTCGCTTCCCAAGATCGTCGGCGGCACCACTCCGGGCAAAGCGGTTCAGGTGGAAGTCATTCGCGACGGCAGTAAAAAAACGTTGAAGGTCACCATCGCCGTGCTCAAGGATGAAGAAATGAAAGTAGCCGCTCTGGATCCTCTGGGGATTCAGGTGCAGGACATCACCCCGGACATCGCGCAAAGCCTGAACCTGAAAGAGAAGGAAGGCGTGCTGGTTTCGGATGTCGCTCCCGGCCAGGCTGGTGGGGAAGCGGGAATCAGGCGCGGCGATATCATCGCCGAGGTCAACCGGAAGAAGATCAAAAATACGAGCGATTTCCATCGGGTCACCGCCAAGCTGAAACGCGGCGCGACGGCCCTCATGCTGGTCAAGCGGGGTGGAACCACGATCTACATTGCCGTTAAACTGCCATAACGCCAACCCTGTTCCCATGTCAGACATTGCGAAGCGGTGGGTCCTTCGGGTCCACCGTTTCTTGTTTCCAACAGAGAGGCTATGTCCATCTCCCGGTGCACATTCCTGAGTGGCGTTCTGTGGTCGGGGGCGATTCTCTGGGGCCTGATTCCGGCCCCGGCCGCCGCCCATGAGACCGATCACCGCCGAACCCCCATCGTCACCGCCGTTGAAAAAGTGGGGCCCGCGGTCGTCAACATTTTTACCGAAGAAGCCCCGCGCCAGGTGAAAAACCCGTTTCGGGATTTCATAGGCGACCGCCTGTTCGAGCAGTTCTTCCAGGATTTCAATCAGCGGGGAGAATCCGACCGGCGCAGTCTCGGTTCC